>CAZRLI010000253.1:0-3526 GCA_964600535.1 uncultured Steroidobacteraceae bacterium
CGAACTTCATCTTGAGCGTGCTCGCGCCGCAGGCGAGTCCCAGGATCTGGTGCCCGAGGCAGATGCCGAATACCGGCAGGTCCGTCTCGAGGAAGCGGCGCGTCGCGGCGATCGCGTAGTCGCATGGTTCCGGGTCACCCGGCCCGTTCGACAGGAAGATGCCGTCGGGCGCGAGCGCGAGCGCGTCCTCGGCGCTCGTCTGCGCCGGCACCACGGTCATGCGGCAGCCGTGATCGGCGAGCATGCGCAGGATGTTGCGCTTCATGCCGAAATCGTAGGCGACGACATGCAGGCGCTGGTGCGCGCGCAAGGTGCGCTGGCCGTTCACGTCCCACAGCGAACCCTCGTTCCACTGGTAGGCACGCTTGGTGCTCACGACCTTCGCGAGGTCCATGCCCTTGAGCCCCGGGAACTTGCCCGCCGCGCGCACCGCCGCCGCCGGGTCGATCTTCTCGCCGGTCATGATGCAGCCGGCCTGCGCGCCCCGCTCCCTCAGGATGCGGGTCAGGCGGCGCGTATCGATGCCGGCGATCGCGACGGTCTTCGAACGCTCGAGGAATTCGCCGAGGGTGTCCACGGCGCGCCAGCTGGAGGCGAGCAACGGCAGGTCGCGGACCACGAGGCCGGAGGCATGGACGATGGCCGCCTCGAGGTCCTCGGGTGTGGTGCCGGTATTGCCGATGTGCGGATAGGTGAAAGTGACGATCTGGCGGGAATAGGACGGGTCGGTGAGTACTTCCTGGTATCCCGTCATTGCAGTATTGAAAACGACTTCGCCGGTGGTGTTGCCTTTGGCTCCGATCGACTGGCCGCGGAAGATCGTTCCATCCGCCAGCGCCAGTACTGCGGGTACGCTCACCAAATCTTTCCCCTGCTCAGATGCACAAAGCGGGAGGAGTTCTTTCGAACTGCCTCCCGCCTTGCACGGACTAACCCGACAATCGGATTACGCGCAAAGTTTACGATCCACCGCCCGGGGTGTCCATGCGGAAAGGCCGCCGAAGTTCTCCACCGAAGCTAAGGCCGGATAGTCAAATAACTTCTAAGTTACTGATTTAATTCCCAGTACATCGCCCATCGCATACTGGCCCGGGCGCTGTCCGGCGAGCCAGGCCGCCGCCCGCAAGGCCCCCCGCGCGAAAATCGCCCGGTCCGTTGCCCGATGCGCGAGCGTGAGTTCTTCCCCACTGCCGAGGAAGCGCACGGTGTGTTCGCCGACGATGTCGCCGCCGCGCACGACGGCGTACTCCGGCGCCTTGCCGCGCCCCGCCGAGACCGATCGCCCGAGCGCGAGCGCCGTGCCCGAGGGCGCGTCCTGCTTGGCGCGGTGATGCGCCTCGACGATGCTCGCGTCGAAATCCGCCGGCAAGGCCCCGGCGGCCCGCCGCACGAGGTCAAGGAGCAGCGTCACGCCGAGGCTCGTGTTGGGCGCGACCAGCAGCGCAATGCGCAGTGCCGCGCGCGCCAGATCCGTCTCGATGCCGGGCGGCAGGCCGGTCGTGCCGAGCAGCAGCGGCACCCGCGCGAGCGCGCACTGGTCGACGTGGTCGCGCGCGGCATGTGGCCGCGAGAAATCCACCACCACCTGCGCGCCCGCGAGCGCCGCGCCGAGGTCGGTCGTGACCGGCACGCCGAGTCGATGCACGCCGGCCATTTCGCCGGCGTCCTGGCCGGCCGCCGCGCTGTGCGCGGAGGCGATCACGGCGCTCACCTCGATGTCGCAGGCAGCTGCGCAGGCGACCAGCGCCCGCCCCATGCGACCGGTGCCGCCGACGATGACGGCCCTCGTCACGCGTCGCCCGTGAAGAAGCTCTTCACGCCTTCGAAGAAGGACTTCTCCCGGGGGGTGTGGCGCATACCGCCCTTCTGCAGGGATTCGTCCAGCCGTTTCACGAGCTCGCGCTGTTCCGCGGTGAGGTTCACCGGCGTTTCCACCACGACGCGGCAGAACAGGTCGCCGCGCGCGCCGCCGCGCACGGGCTTCACGCCCTTGTCGCGCAGCCGCAAGACCCGGCCCGACTGGGTCTCGGCGGGGATCTTGAGCGACACGTGGCCATCGAGCGTCGGCACCTCGACCGTGCCGCCCAGCGCCGCGGTGGCGAAGCCGATCGGTACTTCGCAGGAAAGGTGCGCGCCATCGCGCTCGAAGATCGGGTGGTCCTTGACGCTGACCTCGACATACAGGTCGCCCGGCGGCCCGCCATTGCGCCCCGCCTCGCCCTCGCCACCGAGGCGGATGCGGTCGCCACTGTCGACGCCCGGGGGCACCTTGACCGAGAGCTTCTTCACGCGCCGCACGCGCCCCTGCCCGAGGCAGGTGTCGCAGGGGTTCTTGATGATCTTGCCGCTGCCGCGACACTTCGGGCAGGCCTGCTGCAACTGGAAGAAGCCCTGCGAGATGCGCACCTGGCCGCTGCCGCCGCAGGTGTCGCAGTTCACGGGCGTGGAACCCTTCGCCGCGCCGCTGCCATGGCAGGTCTCGCATTCGGCGAGCTTCGGGACCTCGATCTCGATCGACTTGCCGAACACGGCGTCGTGCAGGTCGAGTTCCAGCCCGTAGCGCAGGTCGGCGCCGCGGAAGACCTGCGAGCGGCCGCCGCCACCGCGACGGCCGCCGCCGAAGATGTCGCCGAAGGCATCGCCGAAGATGTCGCCGAACGCGTCGCCACCGTGGAAGCCGCCCGCACCGCCCGGCGCGCCGCCCTGTCGCGCGGCATCGATGCCGGCGTGGCCGAACTGGTCGTAGGTCGCGCGCTTCTGCGTGTCGGTGAGGACCTCGTAGGCCTCCTTGGCCTCCTTGAATTTCTCCTCGGCCTCCTTGTCGCCCGGATTGCGGTCAGGATGGAACTTCATCGCGAGGCGGCGGTAGGCCTTCTTGACGTCGGCCTCGCCCGCGTTCTTCGCCACCCCGAGCACCTGGTAGTAATCGCGTTTCGACATGCGTTTCCTGCTGGTACACCCAAGCCGCCGCGCACCTGCAGGGCGCGCGGCGGCCCATGAGCGCCGCTTCCCGGCCGCCTGTTACGAGGCCTTGCGGCCCTTGTCCTTCACTTCCTCGAACTCGGCGTCGACGACATCGCCGTCCGCGCCCTTGGGCGTGTCGGGCGCTGCAGCGCCCTCGCCTGCACCGGCCGCGGCACCTTCGGTGGCCGCATAGGCCTGCTGCGCGATGGTCGCCGAGGCCTGGCCGAGGGCCTCGAGCTTCTTGTCGATCGCCGCCTTGTCATCGCCCTTCACCGCGGCGCGCAGGTCGGAGAGTGCCGATTCGACCTTGGCACGCTCGCCCGCGTCGACCTTCTCGCCGAGGTCGGCGAGCGACTTCTCGACCGCATGGATCATCTGCTCGGCGCGGTTCCTCGTCTCGACGAGTTCGCGGAACTTGCGGTCTTCCTCGGCGTGCGCCTCGGCGTCGCGCACCATGCGCTTGATCTCGTCCTCGGTGAGGCCGCTCGAGGCCTTGATGACGATCTTCTGCTCCTTGCCGGTGGCCTTGTCCTTCGCCGACACGTGCAGGATGCCGTTGGCG
>CAZRLI010000254.1:0-3505 GCA_964600535.1 uncultured Steroidobacteraceae bacterium
GGCCGGCCTCGAACAGCGCCTGGCGGCACCCGTCTCGGTCGCGATCGGCATGCTTTATTCGAGCCCGTCGGTCGAGGCCGCCATCCTGCGCCTCGTCGAGGCGGGCGCGCGTCGCCTGCTCGTCGTGCCGCTCTTCCCGCAGTACTGCGGCGTGACGACCGGAGCGGTCTACGACGCGGTGGCCAGGGTCCTCGGCCGGCTCCGCTGGACACCGGAACTGCGCTACATCGCCGACTATCACGACGACCCGGGCTACATCGAGGCGCTGCGCGCCAGCATCGCCGCCCATTGGGCCGCGCACGGGCGCACCGGGCACCTGCTGCTCTCCTGGCACGGCGTGCCGAGCGCCTATTGCGACAGGGGCGATCCCTACCACAAGCGTTGCCACGCCACCGCGCAACGGCTCGCCGCGGCACTGCGGCTGCATGATGGCGAGTGGAGCGTCGCCTTCCAGTCCCGCTTCGGCGGCGGACGCTGGCTGCGCCCCTACACCGAGGAAGTGCTCGAGTCGCTGCCCGCGCGCGGCGTGCACACGGTCACGGTTGCCTGCCCGGGCTTTGCGATCGACTGCCTCGAGACGCTCGACGAGATCGCGGTCGAGGACCGCGCGCGCTTCCTGCAGGTCGGCGGCACGCGCCTCGACTACGTGCCTGCGCTCAACGCGCGCCCCGAGCACGTCGAGGCCCTCGGCCAGCTGGTCGTCGCGCATGCACGCGGCTGGATCGGCGGCGCCGCGGCGCGCGCCGCCGGCGGCTTCCCGCGGGTCGTCTCGGGAAGCTGACGCCCGCGCATGCTCGGCCGCTTCCTCGAACTGTCGGTCACGACAGCCGACATCCGCGCATCGGTCGAGTTCTACGAACGGCTCGGCTTCACGCAATGCGTGACCAACGACAGCTGGACACATCCTTACGGGGCGCTGACCGACGGGCGCCTCGTGATCGGCCTGCACCAGTACCGCTTTCCTTCACCGTCGCTCACCTTCGTGCATGCGAGCGTCATCGATCGCATCGCCGCGATCGAGGCTGCCGGAGTCGAACTCGCGTTTCGTCGCACCGGCGAGGATGTCTTCAACGAGTTCGGTTTTCGTGACCCCACGGGACACATGGTCACGGTGCTCGAGGCGCGCACCTACTCGCCCGCCGGCCGCAGCCGGGACGAACCCTCCCTGTGCGGTGACTTCGCCGAGTACAGCCTGCCGGCGGTGGACTTCGCCGCGGCGCGCAGGCAGTGGGAGTCCTTCGGCTTCATCGCGCTGGAGGACGGGGCCGCGACGGCGGGCGACCCGCCGGGCTGGCGCCGCCTGTCCCTCACGAGTGACAACCTGAACCTGGCGTTCCACGCACCGGGCTTCTGCGCGCAGCCCCTGCTCGTATTCACGACCGCCGACCCTGCCGGCCGGCGCGCGCGCCTCGAAGGACTCGGGGTCGCCTGCGCCGACCTGCCGGCGGGCCTCGACCCCGCCCGCCACGCCCTGGTCGGGGGCCCGGAAGGGCTCCTGATCCTGCTGGCGCCCGGCTAGCGCGGCGCTCGCCTCGTCGCAAGCGCGCCGCCCCTGCGGTGTCCGCCGCCCACGGGAACGCCCGTGCCCGCTAGAATCGCCGCCCTCTGTCATTCCCGCGAGACTCCCATGCGACATGCTTTGCCCGCCCTGCTGCTCGCCGCCACGCTGCCGGCGCTCGCCGACGAGGGCATGTGGACGTTCGACAACTTCCCGGCCGCGGCCGTCAAGGAGAAGTACGGCGCGAGCATCGACGGCGCGTGGCTCGACCGGGTCCGGCGCAGCACGATCCGGCTGTCGAACTGCACCGCTTCGTTCGTCTCTCCCGAGGGCCTCATCCTGACGAACCACCACTGCGTCGAGGCCTGCCTCGCGGAGCTGTCTTCCAAGGACAAGAGCTTCGTGGAGACCGGTTTCGTTTCGCGCAGTCGCAAGGACGAACCGCGTTGCGCGACGCAGGTGGCGGACGTGTTGCAATCGATGGAGGACGTCACCGGCAAGGTGGCCCGGGCGGTTGCCGGGCTCGGCGAGACGGCAGCGAACGAGGCCCGCAAGAAGACCCTCACGCAGCTCGAGCAGGCCTGCGAGAAGCAGTCGAAGCTCAAGTGCGAAGCCGTCACGCTCTACCAGGGCGGCCAGTATTTCCTCTACAAGTACCAGCGCTACGACGACGTGCGCCTCGTGCTCGCCCCCGAGGCCGACATCGCCTCCTTCGGCGGCGACCCGGACAACTTCCAGTTCCCGCGCTGGTCACTCGATTTCTCGATGCTGCGCGCGTACGAGAACGGCGAGCCCGCGAAGACGGCGGACTTCCTGCCGATCCGCTTCGCCGGGCCCGACGCGGGCGAACTGGTGCTCGTCTCCGGTCACCCCGGCTCCACCGCGCGCCTCGAGACCAGCGCCGAACTGCGGTTCCAGCGCGACCTCGCCTGGCCGGTCTGGCTGCTGCGCTATTCCGAGCTGCGCGGCCGCTACATCGAGTTCGGCAAGACCAGTGAAGCGGCGGCACGCATCGTCGAGGCGCCGCTCAACTCGCTCGAGAACGGCATCAAGGTCCGCCGCAAGCTCCTCGATGCCCTGCACGAGGATTCGCTGCTCGAGGGCAAGGTCGCGGCCGAGCAGGCCCTGCGCGCGAAGATGGCCGGCGATGCGGCCTTCGGCGACCCGTGGGCCGACATCGCCGGCGCGACGAACATCGAGCGCGGCCTCTACCTGCCCTACCTCTTCCTCGAGGGCGCCGGCGGCTTCAACAGCGCGACCTTCCGCTACGCGCGCACGCTGGTGCGCGCCGCCGCCGAACGCGACAAGCCGAATGCCGAGCGGCTGCGCGAGTACAGCGAAACCGCACTGCCACGCGTCGCGCAGCAGACGCTCGCGGAGGTCCCCGTCTATCCGGAGCTCGAGAACCTGACCCTCTCCTTCTCGCTCGAGCGGATGCGCGAATGGCTCGGCCCCGACCACCCGGTCGTGCGCCAGCTGCTCGCGAAGGACTCGCCGGACCAGCTCGCCGCAAGCCTGGTCGCCGGCACGAAGCTCGCCGACCCGGCCGTCCGCAGGCAACTGTGGGAGGGCGGCGCTGCGGCCATTGCCGCCTCGGGCGATCCGATGATCAGGCTCGCGATCGCCGTCGATGAGGCGTCACGCGCGGTGCGCAAGCGCTATGAGGACGCGGTCGAGGCCCCGATCGCGGCCGCTGCCGAGCGCATCGCCGCCGCGCGCTTCAAGACCTACGGCACCCATGTCTATCCCGACGCGACCTTCACGCTGCGCCTCAACTACGGCACCGTGGCCGGCTGGAACGAGGCGGGCCGCGATATCGCTCCGTTTACGCGCCTCGCTACGGCGTTCGAGCGCGCGACCGGCAGCTCGCCGTTTCGCATCCCGGACAGCTGGCAGAAGGTGCGCGACTCGCTCGACATGCAGACGCCGTTCTGCATATCGACCACCAGCGACATCGTCGGCGGCAACTCGGGCAGCCCGCTGATCGACGCACAGGGCCGCATCGTC
>CAZRLI010000255.1:0-3489 GCA_964600535.1 uncultured Steroidobacteraceae bacterium
GCGAGATGCTCGCCGGCAGCGGCCTCGCGCTCACGCCGGCGACGGACCTGACCGACGCCGCCAGGAAAGTCGTCGCGCTGGCATCGAAGGACAAGGCATGAGCATTCTCGTCAACAAGCACACGCGGGTCATCTGCCAGGGCTTCACCGGCAAGCAGGGCACCTTCCATTCGGAGCAGTGCCTCGCGTACGGCACGCGCCTCGTGGGCGGCGTGACCCCGGGCCGCGGCGGCGAGAAGCACATCGGGCTGCCCGTGTTCGACACGGTGCACGACGCCGTGCGGCAGACCGGCGCCACCGCGAGCATGATCTACGTGCCGCCGCCGTTCGCAGCCGACGCGATCCTCGAGGCGGCGGATGCCGGCATCGAACTCGTCGTGTGCATCACCGAGGGCATCCCGGTGAACGACATGGTGCGGGTCAAGGCGGCGCTCGCGGGTACCGGCACGCGGCTCATCGGGCCGAACTGCCCCGGGGTCATCACGCCGGACGAATGCAAGATCGGCATCATGCCGGGCTTCATCCACAAGAAGGGCGCAATCGGCATCGTCTCGCGCTCTGGCACGCTCACCTACGAGACGGTGTTCCAGACCACGAACAACGGCCTCGGCCAGAGCACCTGCGTCGGCATCGGCGGCGACCCGGTGCGCGGCATGAATTTCGTCGACCTGCTCGAGCTGTTCGAGCGCGATCCGGGCACCGAAGGCATCATCATGGTGGGCGAGATCGGCGGCAGCGATGAAGAGGCCGGCGCCGAGTTCATCCGCAAGTTCGTCTCGAAGCCGGTCGTCGCCTACATCGCGGGCGTCACCGCCCCGCCGGGCAAGCGCATGGGACACGCCGGCGCCATCGTCGCGGGCGGCAAGGGCACCGCGGCCGACAAGTACCGCGCGCTCGACCGCGCGGGCGTGCGCACCGTGAAATCGCCGGCGGACCTCGGCAGCGCAATGCGCGAGCTGCTCTTCAGGCGCCGCAAGCAGGCCGCGGCGGCGCGCCGCATCGAGCCGCGGCCGACGGGCCGGAAGAAGCAGGCGAAGGGCAGTGCGCGGCGGGCGGCGACCAGGAAGAAGGCCGCGACGAAGAAGAAGGCCGCGGTCGCCGGGCGGCGGGTGGCGGTCCGGAAGAAGGCCGCGCGGCGGGCTCGCAAGCCTAAATGACCGCTGCCGCACCGCTGCGGATCGCGCTCGCCCAACTCGATTTCCTGGTCGGCGACGTGCGCGGCAATGTCGCGCGCGTGATCGACACCGCGCGCGCCGCGCGCGCGCAGCGCGTCGATCTCGTGGTGTTCCCCGAGCTCGCCTTGTCGGGCTATCCGCCCGAGGACCTGCTGTTCCACCGCGGCTTTCGCCTGCAGGTCGAGGCAGGGCTCGCGGAGGTCTGCCGCGGCATCGGCGAGGTCGCCGTGCTCGTGGGCCTGCCCGAGTACAGCGGCACGCAGATCTACAACTCCTCGGCGCTCGTCGCCAATGGCGCCGTGCAGGCGATGCACCGCAAGAGCGCGCTACCCAACTACCAGGTCTTCGACGAGAAGCGCTATTTCAGCGCCGGTGCGCAGCCGACCGTGGTCGAGGTGGGTGGCGTGCAGCTGGGCGTACTCGTCTGCGAGGACATCTGGGAGCGCGAGGCCGCGCAGCTCGCGCGCGCGGCGGGCGCGGAGCTCCTCGTCGTCGGCAACGCCTCGCCCTTCCAGCTGCACAAGCAGCGGGACCGCGAGGCGATCGCGCGTGCGCGCGTTGCCGACGTCGGCCTGCCGCTCGCCTACGTGAACCTCGTCGGCGGGCAGGATGAGCTCGTGTTCGACGGCCAGTCCTTCGTGATGGGCGCGGACGGCAGGCTGGCGATGCGCGCGCCGGCCTATGCCGAGGGCCTGCACGTCGTCGAGTTCGCGCGCGAGGCAGGCCGGGCGATCGCGCCGCGCGCCGCGCAAGTCGCGGCGGAGTTGCCGGAAGTGGCGAGCGTCTATGGCGCGCTGGTGCTCGGCGTGCGCGACTATGTCCGCAAGCATCGCTTCCCGGGCGTGGTGATGGGTCTCTCCGGCGGCATCGATTCCGCCCTGACGCTCGCGATCGCGGTCGACGCGCTCGGTCCCGGGCAGGTGCATGCGGTGATGATGCCCTCGCGCTACACGTCGACGATGAGCGTCGACGATGCCCGGGCGCAGGCGGAACTCCTCGGCGTGAAGTACAGCGTGCTGCCGATCGAATCGATGTTCGAGGCGACCCTCGCAACCCTGCGCGACGAGTTCGCCGGCCGCCAGCCCGACGCAACCGAGGAGAACATCCAGTCGCGCTGCCGCATGCTCCTGCTGATGGGCATTTCGAACAAGACCGGGCGCATGCTGCTGACCACCGGCAACAAGAGCGAGATGGCGGTCGGCTACGCGACGCTCTACGGCGACATGGCAGGCGGCTTCGCGCCGATCAAGGACTGCAGCAAGCAGCTCGTCTACCGGCTGGCCGACCATCGCAATGGCCTGTCGCGCGCCATTCCGCAGCGGGTCATCGACCGCCCGCCGTCCGCGGAGCTGCGGCATGACCAGAAGGACAGCGATTCGCTGCCGCCCTATGAAGTCCTCGACCCGATCCTTGCGGCCTTCATCGAGGAAGACCTGACGGTCGACGAGATCTGCGCGCGCGGCTTCGACCGTGCGACGGTCGCTCGCGTGCTCGACATGGTGAAACGCAACGAATACAAGCGCCGCCAGGCGCCACCGGGTGTGCGGGTGAGCCGCCGCGCCTTCGGCCGCGACTGGCGCTATCCGATCACCAACGGCTATCGACGCTGACGGTCCCGGCGCGGGGCCTCACCAGAACTTCCACCAGGATTTCTTCTCCGCGACCCGCCGCTGGTCGGCGGGGAAATTCAGCGCGTAGACGGCCCGCGAGTTCTCCGCGAGTTCCTTCATGCCGAGCTTGTCGTAGGCATCGATCATGATCTCGAGCGCTTCGCGCACCGCGGGGGAGCCGTCGTACTGCTCGACCGTCTGCTTGGCGCGTTGTGCGGCGGCCACCCACGCGCCGCGCTTCATGTAGTAGCGCGCCACATAGAGCTCATAGTCGGCGAGCCGGTTGCGCAGGTAGAGCATGCGCCGCCGCGCATCGTGCGCGTACTCGCTCTTCGGGTATTGCTCGACCACCGTCTTGAAGGAGGCAAACGCCTTGGCGGCGGTCTGCGGCGGACGCTCGGAGAGGTCGACGTGGAAGAAGCGCTCGATCACGTTCGGCAGGCGCTCGAAGTCGACCAGGCCCTTGACGTACCAGGCGTAATCGATGCGCGGGTGGGTCGGGTTCTCGCGGATGAAGGTGTCGGCGGCGTCGATCGCGCTCTCGGCTTCGCGCCCCCGATAGTACGCATAGATCAGGTCGAGCCGCGCCTGGCGCGATTCCGGCGCGAAGGGATAGCGCGCGGTGAGGGCCTCGTACATGCGGATCGAGCCGTCGAAGTCCTGGTTCATCAGCGCCTTGTGGGCCTGGCTGTAGAGCACTTCGGG
>CAZRLI010000256.1:0-3471 GCA_964600535.1 uncultured Steroidobacteraceae bacterium
GGAAATGATCGATGCGAAAGATGCGCGGCTCGTCGAACACCTGCGCGAGATGCCGGTTGAGCGCCTGCGCGGAGGCGAGGTCGCGACCGAGCGGCTTCTCGACGACCACCCGCGCGCCGGCGCCGGCACAGCCGGAGGCGCCGAGATGGCCGACCACTTCACCGAAGAGGCTGGGCGGAATCGCGAGATAGTAGAGCGGCGCGCGCACCGGCCCGAGGGCCGCCTTCAGCCGGCGGAAGGTCTCCGCGTCGCGATAGTCACCCGGCACATACTGCAGCCGCTCGCCGAGCGCAGTGGCCGCTGCCTCGTCGTAACCATCTCCCTGGGCACGCAGGCTGTCGCACACGCGGGCGGCGAGCCGCCCGGGATCCCAGGCCTCGCGCGCGACGCCGACCAGCGGACCCTTGACGCGGCCACGCTGCACGAGCTTCGCGATCGCCGGAATGATCTGCTTGAATGACAGATCACCGGTGATGCCGAAGACAACGAGGGCATCGGAGCCGGATTCCTTCATGGGCGATTGTCCCGCACTCCTTCACTGACAGCCGTCAGCGGCTCATGTTCCGCTGGCAACTGGCGCGCCCGGAGAGATTCGAACTCCCGACCCTCAGGTTCGAAGCCTGATGCTCTATCCAGCTGAGCTACGGGCGCATGGGGGAAACTGGCCGGCGCATTCTACACGCCCCGACACCCCGCCCGGGCGAATGCGCCGTTCAGGACCGACGTTGGCTCATTGATGAAGGCGCGCGCGGCGATCGTCGCCACGATGGACAAGAGTCCGCTCGCGCACACCCTCGATGCCATCTGCGGATCCCATGCCGACTATGTCTGGGAGATCAAGGGCGAAATGCCCTGGCACGGCCCGCTACGCGGGCGGCAGGAAGCGGAACCGGCACACGTGGCCGCCCTTGGCCATGCATTCATGCAGTTCGACCCTGCTGCCCGAGTAGCTCGTCAGCAGCGCGAGGTCGAAGTGGCAGATCGCGGGGTTGCGCTGCGCGAGCTCGTGGAAGACGCAATTGTCCGCCTCGATCGTCGGGGCGCCGCCGACGTCCCTCACCATGCGCGCATCGTAGCCGAGTTCGTCCAACAGCCCTGAAAGGGTCTCGACCTTCGCGCGGCGGCTGGCGCCCGGGGCGCTACGACGCGGCAGCTGCGCGACGACCGCAGCCGCGATGCGGCCCAAGCGCGTGCGCAGTCCGGCCGCGCCGTGTTCCTGCGTGATGGCCTCGACCAGCAGGCGCGCGAACCACGAATAGCGGCGCGGAAAGACCTCGCGACCCTCCTCCGTGAGCACGTAGAGGCGCAGCGGGCGCCCACCCGAGGCGCGCTCCGCGCCCGGCGCGACGAGTGCATCGTGCATCAGCGACGCGAGGTGCTGGCGCACCGCCGTGCGCGTGACACCGAGCGCCGCCGCGAGTTCATCGACGGTGGCACCGCCCTTGTTGCGCAGCAGGTGGCGCAGCAGCCGCTTGCGCCGTTCGCCATAGAGTTCCGCCATACTTTTGGCATATTAATATTCCGTTAGTGTTTTTTCCAGCGTAGAAATCGGGCCTCATCCCAGACCCAAGGAGAAGCCTCGATGAAACGCCTGCTGCCGATACTCGCCACCACTGCGATCGTCGCCGCCCTGCCCGGCATGGCGCATGCCGCCGCGACGCACCACGAAGCCGCCAGTGCGGCCACCGCCGCGGCCACGGTCTCCACCAAGCTGGCCGACACGCGTGCGGCGCTGCGCGGACTGTGGTTCGGGCACATTTTCTGGGTGCGCAATGTGGTCGTCGCACGCCTGCATGGCGACGCGGCAGCGGCCAAGGCGGCCGAGGCCGAAGTGGTCGCCAATGCGAAGGCGATCGCCGGCGCCGTCGAGCCCTTCTACGGGCAGGGCGCCTCCGACAAGCTATTCCAGCTGCTGGCCGGTCACTGGGGTGCGATCAGCGCCTACCTGGACGCCACGCGGGCGGGTTCGAAGGCACAGCAGGACGCCGCCTTCGCGCGACTGCTTGCCAACGCCAATGAAATCGCCGACTTCCTGGCGGGCGCCAATCCGAACTGGCCGGATGCGACGCTGCGCGGCCTGCTGTCCGCCCACGGAGCCCACCACGTGCAGCAGATCCAGCAGCTGCACGCGGGGCAGTTCGAGGCTGAAGCCCGTACCTGGGCGGCGATGGCCGGCCACATGAACACCATCGCGGACGCGCTCGCCAACGGCCTCGCCGCGCAGTTTCCCGACCGGTTCCGCTGACGGAGTAAGGCCGAAAGCCCGCGGCGGACGGCTGGCGGCGAGCAGCCCGGCGGCGTGGCGCGCGCCGCCGGCCTGTCAGCTGCCAGCTGTTCGCTGTAAGCTGCGGCTCCCTGCCCACAGCCGAGGTTCCCATCCATGAAGGTGTCGATACTTGCCGCGACGCTGGCGATTGCCATCGCCGGTGGACCTGCCTACGCGGCCTGCACTTACCCGGTGGCTCCCGAGAAGCTGCCCGACGGCTCGGTCTCCTCCAAGGATGAAATGCTCGCCGGCAAGAAGCTCGTGGAGCAGTACAACAAGTCGATGGAAGCGTACCTGGCCTGCATCAAGCTCGAGTACGACTCGCAGCTCGCGACCGACGCGGCCACGCTGACGCCGGAGCAGAAGGCCGAGCTCGAGAAGCGGCAGACGCAGAAGCACAACGCCGCGATCGACGAGCTCGAGGCGGTGGCGGGGCGCTTCAACGAGCAGATCCGCGCCTACAACAAGGCACACCCGAAGTAAGCCCGCGGCCGGAGGCAATCCGGCCGGCATTTGCGCGAGGTCATGCTGCGCGCCCCTTTCGCCGGCAATCACTGTACCGGCGCGCGCTTCGGCGCGACAATGCGTGGATGCCGTCGAATGAACGTATTGTGCCGATCGCTTGGGCGCGCGGGCCGCGTGATGCGCTGTCGCGCCCGCTGCGCGACCTGCGGATTTCAGTGATGGACCGGTGCAATTTCCGCTGCCCGTACTGCATGCCGCGGGACACCTTCCACGACAGCTACCGCTTCATGAAGAGCGCGGAGCGCCTCTCCTTCGACGAGATCGTGCGCCTCGCGCGGCTGTTCGCGTCGCTGGGCGTGCAGAAGATCCGCATCACCGGCGGCGAGCCGCTGCTGCGCGCCAACCTCGCGGATCTCGTCGGTGACCTGACCGCATTGCCGGGCGAACCCGACGTCGCGCTCACGACCAACGGCGTGCTGCTGGCGAAGTACGCGAGCGAACTGAAGGCCGCGGGCCTTGCGCGCGTGACCGTGAGCCTCGACAGCCTCGACCCGGAGGTCTTTCGCCGGCTGTGCGGTGGCTTCGACGAACTGGAGGCGGTGCTCGCCGGCATCGACTATGCGCGCCGCGCGGGGCTCGCGCCGCTCAAGATCAACACGGTGGTCCAGCGGGGCGTCAATGACGCCGGCGCACTCGACATCGCGGCGCGCTTTCGCGGCACCGGCGTCGTGGTGCGCTAC
>CAZRLI010000257.1:0-3464 GCA_964600535.1 uncultured Steroidobacteraceae bacterium
TGACGATGGGGCCCATCTCCGCATCCAGTTGCATGCCGTCCTTGACCTTGAGCGCCTGGGCACGCGAGACCAGCTTTGGAATCACTTGCTCGCCCACGTCGCCCACGAGGACTGCCACGCTGATGGCCATGCAGCGTTCCCCTGCCGAGCCGTAGGCCGAGCCGATCAGCGCGTCCACCGCCTGTTCGATGTCCGCGTCGGGCATCACCACCATGTGGTTCTTCGCGCCGCCGAGCGCCTGCACGCGCTTGCCGTGCCGCGCGGCAGTCTGGTGGACATGCTCGGCGATCGGTGTTGAACCTACGAACGTGACCGCGGCGACATCCGGATGGGCAAGGAGCGTATCGACTGCCGCGCGATCGCCGTTCACCACATTGAAGACGCCCGCGGGCAGTCCCGCTTCCGCCAGCAGTTCCGCGAGGCGCAGCGGGCAGGAGGGATCCCTTTCCGAAGGCTTCAGCACGAAGCTGTTGCCGCAGGCGATCGCCACCGGGAACATCCACAGTGGCACCATCGCGGGGAAATTGAAGGGCGTGATGCCTGCGCACACGCCAAGTGGCTGGCGCAGCGACCAGCTGTCGATGCCGGCGCCCACGTTCTCGCTGAATTCGCCCTTCAGCAACTGCGGAATGCCGCAGGCGAACTCGACCACTTCCAGGCCGCGGGTTACTTCACCCTGCGCGTCGGACAGCACCTTGCCGTGCTCGAGCGTGATCAGTCGCGCGAGTTCGTCATGGTGCTGCTCGATCAGCTGCTTGAAGCGGAACAGGATGCGCGCTCGCTTGAGGGGCGGCGTGGCGGCCCAGGCGGGTGCCGCGGACCGAGCGGTCGCGATGGCCGCAGCCGTTTCGACCTCACTCGCGAGTCCGACGCGTGCGCGCAGCACGCCGGTCGCCGGATCGAAGACCGCGCCATGGCGGCCGCCGGCTGCCGCCGCGACCGCTCGGCCACCCACGTAGTGGCCGAGTTCGAGGGGAGTGGAAGGCAGGCGGGGGTCGGCGGCGGCGGTACTCATGGTGCGTGGCCTCTGGCGTGTGGACGACAATCTGTCACGGCGCGCCCCGCTGGCTGCGGCGCTCCACGCTGTAGTGGAACTCCTCCACGGGCCGGCCGCCCGCATCGTTCGGGGTCGAGAGCAGTCGCACGGTGGCGCGGTCGCCATCGATGGAGACGTGAGCGAATCCCCATGCCATGCCGCGGGAATACAGCGAGTGCAGCTCCGGGTTGCTGGCCTGCTGCTTCGCGGCGAAGGCGCCGTTCGAAGGGCGCTGCTTGGCCGCCGCGCCGGAGACGACCTGCAGCAGCGGTGGCACGTGCTCCCCGGGGAGCGCCTTCGTGCAGTCGTCGAGATGCATCTCGAGCGTGTGCTCGTGGCCGGCGAGATAGAGGTCGGCGTAGCGGCACAGGGCCGGCAGGACCAGCTGGCGCAGCGCGCGCGCCTGCGCGAACTTGCTGCCGGCGGTGGACCAGAGCGGGTGGTGGCCGATGACGATCTTCCAGCGTGCGGTCGATGTGGCGAGCGCGCGTTCGAGCCACGCGACCCTGTCCTCGCCGCTCTCGGCCTGCAGCTGCTGGCGCGCCCCCGCGGCAGGCCCGTCGCTCTCCGGCAGCAGGATTTCGCTGCCGTCCCAGTCGACGGCGGTTTCCGGCACGCTGACCTGCGCGAGCAGCAGTTCGGTATCGAGCACGAACAGTTCGACTTGACCCTGCAGGCCGGCCGGCGTCACGCGATAGAAGAAGCCGTCCATGTAGAAGGGCGGCGTGCGCTCGAGGTAGTGCAGTTCGGCCAGGGCTCCCGCCCGCGAAGTCTTCCAGTCGTGGTTGCCGAGTGCGGCGTAGATCCGGAAGCCGGGTGCGAGTTCGCCGAAGCGGCCGTAAGGCGCTGCAAACACCGCCCGGAAGCGGTCGGCATCGCTGCGACCATCCGCGCCGGCCGTGGCGCCTTCGGGATAGATGTTGTCGCCGAGCATCGTCGCGAAGCGGCAGTCATGATCGCTGCAATAGTTGCGCATGGCCGCGGCAACCGGCAGCGCGCCGCTCGCCGCGACCACGCGGCCGTCGGGCAGCGCGTGGGGCGGGGCCGCCGCGAACTCGTCGGGTGCACGCCGGTCTTCGAGCCATTCGGCCCGCTCGTGGGCGATGTAGGCCTCGGCATCCTTCTGGACGTCGTCCGGGTCGAGATAGTCGTAGTGATAGCCGCCATCCCCGAATGCGAGGAATCCAAAGCCATCGGTACCGGGTTTCCGGTCATTCGGTTGCTGGGCCGCGCAGCCCGCCAGCAGCGCGACGACCGAGAGCGACGCGCAGCACGCGAGGGCAGCACGGCTCCCGGCGCGAGCCACCCCGCGGCTCATGCCGCCGCGTACCGGCGCGCGATCATGGCGTGGACGTCGGCGACGGGGCGTCGGATCGGTCCCTCGGCCTCCATCTTGAGGCTCGTGACCGCCGCGGCCCAGACGGTCGCCTCGGCGGGCGATCCCGTGAGTCGGCGCGACAGATAGGAGCCGACGCAGGTATCACCGCGACCGCTGCGGCCGCGCAGCGCCTCGGGGTGGAACCCGGCTGCGTACTCCCGGCCTTCGGCGAGCACCAGCACGCCGTCGCGATGCGTCAGTACGATCTCGCGTGGACCTTGCGCCGCGAGCATCGACGCGGCCCGATGGATGTCGGCGGTGCCGGTCAGGAACTCGGCTTCGACGGCGTCGGTCTTGAGCACGTCGACCAGCGCGAGCACCGCACGTTGCTCGGGCCAGGGCGTGTAGTGCAGCCGGCCGTCCGCGCCGACGACGCGCACGAAGCCCTGCACGTCGACGCCGACCAGCCCGCCCTTCGACTTGAGGGCCTGCAGCACTTCGAGCGACACCTCGCCGCGGATCGAGGCGCTCACGAGCCACGCACGTGACTCGACGCCCGCGAGGTCCGCCGGCAGGAATGGATCGGCCACCGCGGCGACCGTGAGGATGCGCTCGTCGACATTGTCGGTGGGGTACTCGAGCCGCATCAGTGTCGATGCGCGCGATTCGTGGATCACGACCTTCACGCCCGCCTCGACGAGCAACCGGGTGCTGTTGCGGTCCTCGGCGGCGAGCCGCGTGATCGCGGCGACTTCGAGGCCCGCGAGGCGCGCTGCATGGGCGGCATAGCTGTAGCCACCACCATCGACGTAGCGGGTGCCCGCCTTCGACACGATCGTGTCCTTCGTGTAGGCACCGAGGGTTGCGAAATCGCAGCGAATGGTCGTGGTCAAGCAATTGCTCCGGAGGGTGAGGGGATCAGTCGCGCAGCCGCACGCGCCACAAGGTCGCGGCGAGCAGCATCGATACGATGGACGAGCCAAGCCAGAAGAGCGTGACCGGCCCGAAGTCGTAGTGGCGCACGCCATCCGCGGCAATCGTCATGCCGCGCTCGATCAGGTGGCCGCTGACGTTCTCCTGGATCGCCGCGCCGATGTAGCTGAAGATGCC
>CAZRLI010000258.1:0-3459 GCA_964600535.1 uncultured Steroidobacteraceae bacterium
GCCTGAGCTGGGAGTTCCAGGACAACTATGCGCGGGCGCTCATCGACCCGCGCAACGTCGATACCCCGGGAAACCAGCAGAATGCCAACTACTTCACCACCGGCCCGGACCTGCGCCTCGCGATCGGCGATCGCACGAGCGTGCTGATCGGCGGGCGCTGGTCGGATGCCTATTACGAGGACACGGATGCCGGCAACCAGCGCCTGTCCGGCTCGCTGGGCATCGAGCGGCGCATGAGCGAGCGCTCGACCCTGTCGCTGAACGCCACGGCGGAGCGCGTCGAATACGACGATGACACGCTGGCCAGCGACTTCGATCGCCAGTCGGGCTACCTCGAGTTCGCCAACCAGGGTGCGCGCACGCGCCTGAGCGTGCGGGCCGGCGGCACGGTCCTGCACGACTTCGGCGACACGACGAGCGGCCCGCTGCTCAACCTGACGATGGAGCGGCAGCTGTCGGCCCGATCGACCCTCACGCTGAACGCCGGCACGGAGCTGACCGATTCCGCGGATGCGATGCGCCGCGAACAGCAGATCGGCGGCGTCGACATCGAAGGCGACCACCCGATCATTTCAGCGGGACAGTTCCAGTCGGACTTCGTGTCGCTGGCGTGGGCCCTCGAGGGTGCACGCACCACGCTCGACCTGGCGATCGACCTGCGATCCGAGGACTACGAGGGCGACGCGACGCTCAACCGCGATGCGCTCGGTGCCACGGCCGCCTGGGTGCGTCGCTTGAGTGCACGGCTCTCGTGGCGCGTTTTCGGCGGCTGGACGACCCAGGACTTCGACCGTTCGGACGTCAAGTTCGACGAGTGGAATGCCGGCACGGGATTCGACTGGCTCCTCACGGAGACGGTCGGTGTCACGCTGCTCGGCGAGCGCTTCGAGGGATCGGGCGATACCCTGGGCGGTGCGAACCAGCGCGACTACACCGAAAATCGCGTCACCGTCCGGCTGACCTACACGCCGCGCCGGCGTTGAGCCCTGCACGTGGACGCGACGCCCAGGGCACTCGTGAATGCCTTCTCGATCGATGTGGAAGACTATTTCCACGTCGAGGCCCTGGCGTCGGCAATCGACCGCTCGCAGTGGGACGCGCTCGAGTACCGGGCCGAGGCGAATACGCGCCGCATGCTCGAGATCCTCGCGCAGGAGCGCGTGCGGGCGACCTTCTTCATCCTCGGCTGGGTGGCGCGGCGCTCGCCGCAGCTGGTGCGCGACATCCATGCCGCGGGCCATGAGGTGGCCTGCCACGGGCTCACCCATCGCACCGTCTACACGCAGTCGCCCGCAGTCTTCCGCGCCGAGACGAGCGAGGCGAAGCAGCGGCTCGAGGATGCGACCGGTACGCGGGTGCATGGCTATCGCGCCGCGACCTATTCGATCACTTCCCGGTCGCTCTGGGCGCTCGACATCCTCGAGGAGCTCGGGTTCCGCTACGACTCCAGCATTTTCCCCATCCGCCACGACCTGTACGGCATCCCCGGCTCGCCGCGCTTCGCGCACCGGGTGGCGTCGGGGGCCTTGCTCGAGGTGCCGATCACCACGGTGGAGTGGTTCGGCCAGCGGCTGCCGGCAGGCGGCGGTGGATATTTCCGCCTGTTGCCCTACGCGCTGTTTCGCGCGGCGGTACGCCGCGTGAATGCGCGCGACCGGCAGTCGGCGGTGTTCTATTGCCACCCGTGGGAGATCGATCCGGGGCAGCCGCGTGTCGCAGGCGTGTCGGCAAAGTCACGGTTCCGGCACTACACCAACCTCGATCGCATGGAGGGCCGGCTGCGCCGGCTGCTGCGGGACTTCAGCTGGGGGCGCATGGACGAGGTTTTTGGTGTCGCCTAGCGTCGAGGTACAGCTGCTCGCGGCCGATTTCGAAAGTGCCTGGGACGACTTCGTCAGGGCGCACCCCGACGGCACGTTCTTCCACCTGGCGGGGTGGCGGGAAGTGCTGCGCCGCGCGTTCGGGCATCGCACGCACTACCTGGTCGCGCGGGCCGGCGGCGAGGTGCGCGGCGTGCTGCCACTCGCCGAAGTGAAGAGCCGGCTGTTCGGGCACTCGCTGGTCTCGACGCCGTTTTGCGTGTATGGCGGGATCGTCGCGGCCGACGAGGCCGCGAAGGCCGCGCTCGAAGCGCGCGCCTGCGCGCTCGCCGGCGAGCTGGGCGTCGACTACCTCGAGATGCGCAATCGCCGGCGGCAGCACCCTGCCTGGCCCGTGAAGGACCTGTACGTCACCTTTCGCAAGCCGATCGCTGCCGACAGCGAGCAGAACATGCTGGCGATCCCGCGCAAGCAGCGCGCGATGGTCCGCAAGGGACTGCAGAAGGGCCTGCGCGCCGAGATCGACGCGCGGCCCGATCGGCACTTCGCGATGTACTCGGAGAGCCTGCGCAATCTCGGTACGCCGGTGTTCTCGAAGCGTTACCTCGAGGTCCTGCAGGAGGTCTTCGGCAGGGACTGCGAAATCCTCACCGTGATGCACGGGGAGGCGGCGGTGGCCAGCGTGCTCAGTTTCTACTTCCGGGACGAAGTGCTGCCCTACTATGGTGGCGGAACGCTCGCCGCCCGCGGCGTGTCCGGCAATGACTTCATGTACTGGAGCGTGATGGAACGCGCGCGCGCCGCGGGGCGGAGGCTGTTCGACTACGGTCGCAGCAAGCGCGGCACCGGCGCCTACGATTTCAAGACCTACTGGGGGTTCGAGCCGCAACCGCTCTACTACGAGTACTTCCTCGTGGCGCAGCGTGAAATGCCGAACCTCAGCCCGACGAATCCGAAGTTCGAGGCGATGATCCGGATCTGGCGCAAGCTGCCGGTTGCGCTCACCCGGCTGATCGGCCCGCCGGTCGCGAAGTACCTCGGGTAAGGCCATGTGCGGCATCTACGGAGTCCTCGGCTTCACCGGCGCGGCGCCCGATGCGCCCGGACTGCTGCACCGGATGGGGCTCGCGATCCATCATCGCGGGCCGGACGACGAGGGTGCGTTCGCCGAGGGCCCGATGCTGCTCGGCATGCGACGCCTCTCGATCATCGACGTGGCGGGTGGGCACCAGCCGATCGCCGGCGAAGACGGCAACGTCGTCGTCGTCTGCAACGGCGAGATCTACAACTTCCAGGTGCTGCGCCGCGAACTCGAGGCGAAGGGGCACCGCTTCGCGACGCACAGCGACACGGAAGTCATCGTGCATGGCTACGAGGAATACGGTGACGCGATCCTCGGGCGGCTCGAGGGCATGTTCGGGCTCGCGATCTGGGACCGCCGCCGCCGCCGGCTGCTACTCGCCCGCGATCCGCTCGGCATCAAGCCGATCTACTACTGCCAGGACGCGACACGGCTCGCCTTCGCCTCCGAGGCAAAGGCTCTGCTGCGCGTGCCGGGCATCGAAGCGCGCATCGACGGCGCGGCGCTCGCCCAGTACCTGTCGGTCGGCTATGTGTGCGCGCCGAACGCGATGTTCGC
>CAZRLI010000259.1:0-3445 GCA_964600535.1 uncultured Steroidobacteraceae bacterium
AAGGCGAGCCCGGCGCGGATGGCGAGGTCGCTCGCGCCGCCTTCGTCGGTGAGCGCCGCGCGCGCCGCGCCGGCCACGTACACGTGATCGACGCGGCCCGCCTCGGCAAACACGAGCTGCAGGTGTCGCGCGGCCCAGGTGAGGACACGGGACAGCGCATCGATGGCGAGGGCGTCCTGCGGCGCAAGTGCCGGCGGCGGCAGCGCGCGCGTGTCGGTGAGCAGGCGCAACGCATCCGGCAGTGCAGCGAGTTCCTCGATCAGCGCGCTGAGCTGCGCCTTTGCGGCCGCGTCCCGGTACTCGGGCCGGATGCGCGCGTCGATCCGCTTGCGCCACGTGCCGCCCGCGGTGAGCACGGCATTCGCAAGGGCGAGCCAGGCCTCGAGGCCCGCGGCGGATTCATCCAGCGCACCGACGCCCGGCAATCGCGCGGCGCGGGCCAGCAGGGCCGCGGGCAGTTGGCCGACATTGAGCGCCAGCTGCCCCGCCACGATGCGCCCGAGCGACGCCGAAATCCGCGCACGCAGGTCGCCTGCCCCGCCCCCGAGGACGTGCGGCAACAAGTGCGCGCGCCTGGCGAGCATGTCGGCCAGCAGCGATTCGACGCGTTGCCACTGGTTGTCGAGGCGTTCGAACAACACATCGAGATCGGGACGCAGCTCGCGCTCCGCCTCCCCGTCGAGCAGCGCGCGGCGCGCGGCGCGCAGGTACAGCTCCGCGGGGCGGTCGGCAATCACGAGGCCGGGGCCGGCGCCCGCCAGCAGCGGGCGCTGGGCCGCGAGTGAAAAATTGAAGGCATCGATGGTGAGGATGCGCAGCCGCGAAGCGTGTGCGTCGAGCTGCCAGCCGCGCTGCGCCGATCGGGCGTGCACGCGCGCGGCGAGCGTCGCCATCAACGCTGCCTGCGGGTGGCCGGGATCGATCTGGCCGGCGAGCGCCGCCAGTACCCGCACGCGCATTTCAGCGGCGGCCTTGCGCGTGAAGGTGATCGCCAGCACCTGCTCCGGCTCATCGACATCGGCCAGCAGTGCAAGCAGCCGCTGCGTCAGCACCGTCGTCTTGCCCGAGCCGGCCGGAGCTTCGAGCAGGATGGAGTGGTCGATCGAGAGGGCGCGTTCGCGCGCGACGGCGTCGTCGTCAGTCATGCACGCCCTCTTCCGCGTCGAGCGCCGCCTCGTCGCCGATGCGGCAAAGCGACGCCAGGTGGCAGTCGCGGCACGCGCCCGCCGCCGGCGCGACCGCGGCCTCGCCGCGCAGGAACTCCCCGGCGAGGCCTTCCACCTGTGATCGCCAGGCGAAGAGCCGCTGCGACCACGCGACGGCGGCGTCCGCTGTGTCGCGCGCCGCGAGTGCCGCCACGCCCGGCAGCAGGCCTGCCTCGGCTGCAGCACCCTTGAAGCGTGGCCCGGGCGGCGCAACCTGCGCGTGCGCGATCGCGCGCACCGGCCCGCCCAGCGCCGCGAGGTAGACCAGCAGCTGCGCGGAAGTCGGGCGCTCGCTGAACCAGTCCTGGCGGGGCAGTTGCCCGCTCTTGTAATCGATCACCGCGCAGCCGCCACCGTCCAGGGCATCGATGCGATCGATCCGGGCCGACAGCCGCGCTGCGCCCAGCGTCACCTGTCGCTCGTCCTCGAGCGCTTCGATCCTGAAGGGCGGCCGGTCGCGCTCGAGCTCCGCGAGCGCCGTGATGAGGCCGGCGAGCCGGTGCGCCTCCCGCGTGCGCGCGCCCATGCGCACCACGCCCTGCGCCGAATCCCGCGCAGCCTCGACGGCGCTCGCGGCCCGCCCGGCCAGTTCGGCCGCCGACAGCGTGGCGAGGCGTTCCGAACTGCCGGTTTGCCGCCAGAAGATCTCCAGCGCCCGATGCAGCCAGCGGCCGCGCTCGAAGGGCGTCACGCCCGGTAGCGGCGCGTCGAGTACCCTCGCGCCGAGCCGCAGCTCGGCGTAGGCGCGAAAGGGACAGGCGGCCTGCAATTCGATGCTGCGCGTGCCCCCGGGCAGCGGCGTGCACGCCGGCCAGGCGTTGCCCGAGGCATCGTCGACCTGATCGAGCGCCTGGGCACGCGGTGCCCGCGACGCGAGCCACGGGGCACACGCTGAAGGCGCGCGGCGCGGCCAGGCCGCGAGCAGCGGGCTCGGGGCCTGTTGCAGGTCCCCGGACGCGGTCGGGACACTGAGGACCAGCGATCCCGTCGAGGCGCGCCACGCTTCCAGGCTCGCCTGCGCCGCCGCCAGCCGGCCCGCGGTCCCGGCGGCCGCGACGCGGGCTTCACGCAGGGCCGGCATGGGTATGAACGCGTCCGTCAGCAGCGGCGCGGGCCAGGCCTCGGCGGCGAGGCCGGCCACCCACACGCCGTCCTGGCGCACGATGGGGTCGTCGTGCGTCGCGGCGATCGTGATGCGCGCATCGCCGGTCGCCGCCTGCCAGCTCGTGCGCGTCGCCAGTTCGCGCAGCGCCCGCAGCGCCTGGCGTGCATCGAGGGACCCACTGACGCGCGACAGGCAACCGAATTCATCCAGCAGGTCCGCGAGGCGCTGCCGGGCCTGTTGCTCGACGCTGGTGCCGGCAGGCGGCGCCGCCGGTGCGAGCGCTTCGAGCGCCGCGCTGAACCGCTCCGACCAGACATGCGTGCTCGCCGCGGTGCTGCCCAGCGCCGACAGGGCGCTGCCCGCCTGTGCGGCGAGCGTGGCGGCGGACCCGGGGCCCTCCTTGCCAGCCTGCCCGAGCCGACCGAGGCTCCAACGCGCATCTGCCTCGAGCGGCGCGTGACGACGCCACCAGAGATCGAGGCGCGCGGCCTCCACGGGCGCCAGCGGACCGTACGGATTCACGAGCCAGGCGGAAAAATCCTCGAACTCGAGCCCGTCGATGAGCCAGGCAAGACTGGTGAGGGCGTGGCCGACGAGGGCCTGGCGCGCGAGCGGCACGCCCCCTTCGATCGCGACCAGGTCCTGGTCGACAGCCCCCGCGAGCATCGAACGCGAGGCAAGCGTCGCCCGCAGGCGCCTCGCCATCGCCTCGCGCCTCTGCGCCGGGCCGGCCACGACGACGAGCAATCTCGCCTCCGGCCTGTCGGCCGCCAGGTCCAGGCACCACGCCGCCAATCGCCCGTTTTCGTCCGCTTCATCAGCGGCGAGCTCCACTTCTGGCACCGCCCCGGGAGAATTCGACCGCCACCATTCGCCCGGCCATCCGCGGGACCGCCGCGCTTCGAACAGCGCGCGCGCGCGCGGCGCATCCCCGGCATGGAAGCCCGCGAAGTGGACGGCGCCGGCGCCGCCGATCACCGGCAGGGCGAATGCCAGGCGCGCGGCCGTCTCGGCGCAGATCTCGCGGCACGCGCGCCGCACGAAGCGCCGTGCGGCATCGAGCAGCCGCGTCTCCGGCCCGCCCAGCGCGAGCCAGCGCCCAATGTCGATGCCGTGCTCGTCGGCAAACCGGTCG
>CAZRLI010000260.1:0-3444 GCA_964600535.1 uncultured Steroidobacteraceae bacterium
GAAGCGCGCGAGGCTCGCACGCTTGACCTCGACGAAGAGCGTGACCTCGGGTCGATCCTCGAGCAATTGCGCGGCGTCGGCGAGCGTCGGGATGCAGGTGCCGGCGAACTGCGCGCCGAAACGCTGCCGTTCCGCCGCTTCGATATTCACGAGTTCGGCCACCGGCTTGTCGAACACCTGGCCGGCGAGCCCGGTGGTGCGGGCGAGTTCGGCGTCATGGATGACGACCGGCACGCCATCGGAGGACAGGTGTACGTCGATTTCCAGGAACCGGGCGCCGAGGTCGAGCGCGGACTTCAGCGCCGGCAGCGTGTTCTCCGGAAACTCGCGCGCATTCCCGCGGTGGGCGACGAGATGGACGATCCGGGCCGGCTTCATGCGACAGAATGTGTGCCGCGGCCGGCGCGTGCACGGCCGGCCGGCGGCGCGACTGTCGGTGTTTCCCCACAGTCGCCCCTGTTCCTCGCGCCCGGCCGGTATGCAAACATGGGCCGCCCGATCTGCCTTACGGTTCGACTGCGGGCAGTATATCCGGGGGTGTGGAATGAATCGCACGAAGCTGCAGGGATTGCCGTCCATCGCGCTGCTCATCGCGTTCGCGGCGCTGGCTGGATGCGGAACAGGCAATTCTTACGACAATACCCCCAATCCACCGCCCGCGGATACGACGCCACCGTCGGTGCCGACCAACCTGCAGGCGAGCGCGCCGGGCCCGACGCAGGTGCAGCTCACCTGGACCGCATCGACTGACAACACGGGTGGCGCGGGACTGGCCGGTTACCGCGTCTACCGCAACGGCAGCGCGACGCCGCTCGCCTCGCCCACGACCAGCAGCTACACCGACACCACGGTCACGGCCGGTACCGCATACACCTATCAGGTGCGTGCGTTTGATGCCGCGACCCCACCGAACGAGTCGGGCCTGTCTGCCGTGGCGAACATCACCACGCCCGCGGCATCCGACACGACGCCGCCGTCGGTGCCGACCAACCTGCAGGCGAGCGCGCCGGGCCCGACGCAGGTGCAGCTCACCTGGACCGCATCGACTGACAACACGGGTGGCGCGGGACTGGCCGGTTACCGCGTCTACCGCAACGGCAGCACGACGCCGCTCGCTTCGCCCACGACCAGCAGCTACACCGACGGCACGGTCGCCGCCGGCACGGCCTACACATATCGCGTGAGTGCCATCGATGCCGCAGCGCCGCCCAATGAGTCGGCGCAGTCGGGCCCGGTGAACATCACGACGCCGAGCGCACCGGTCTCGGGACTCGATTCGCGCCCCGGCAACACCACCTGCCTCGCCGGCGCCGAACCCACCGCGACGCTGGCCGTGACCCGCGTGTTCCCCAACCTGACCTTCAGCACCCCGGTGGCGATGCTGCAGGCGCCCGGCAACGGCGCGCGCTGGTATGTGGTCCAGCAGAACGGCATCGTGCGGATGTTCGACAATGTGCCCACGGCATCGACCGCGACGACGTTCGTCGATATCGACGCCCGCGTCGATTCGGGCGGCGAGCGCGGCCTGCTCGGCATGGCGTTCCACCC
The DNA here is from genome assembly GCA_964600535.1 of uncultured Steroidobacteraceae bacterium. Taxonomy (GTDB): domain Bacteria; phylum Pseudomonadota; class Gammaproteobacteria; order Steroidobacterales; family Steroidobacteraceae; genus CADEFQ01. The sequence continues at coordinate 1,549 of CAZRLI010000260.1, forward strand.
CAATTTCCCGACCGACCGCCGCGTGTTCCTTTCGTACACGACCACGGTGCCAGGGCCGCTGACCTCGCGGATCTCTTCCTTCACGCTCGCCGCCGACAACACCACGCTCGATGCCGCCAGCGAGAACGTGCTGCTGACGGTCGTCCAGCCCGAAAGCAACCACAACGGCGGCAACATCGCCTTTGGTCCGGACGGGTTTCTCTACATCGGTTTCGGCGACGGCGGCGGCGGCAACGACCAGCACGGCCCGGTCGGCAACAGCCAGAACCTGCAGACCGTGCTCGGCAAGATGCTGCGCATCGATGTCGGCGGGCCCGGCGCGACCTCCTACACGATTCCGGCGACCAATCCGTATGCGGGCACGGGTGGCCTCTGCGCGAGCGGCAGCACCGCGTCGCCGCAGTGCCGGGAGATATTCGCGTATGGCCTGCGCAATCCGTGGCGCTGGAGCTTCGATCGCGGCGGCACCCGCGACCTGTGGGTCGGTGACGTCGGGCAGGCGGCCCGGGAAGAGATCGACCGCGTGGTCAGCGGCGGCAACTACGGCTGGCGCTGCCGCGAGGGCACGCAGACCACCGCGAATGCCTGCCCCGGCATCACCGGTTCCTTCCAGCCGCCGGTCGCGGAATACAACAATCCCGGTGTTGGTATCGCGGTCACGGGCGGCTACGTCTACCGCGGGTCGACAATGCCCTCCCTCGTGGGCCGTTACGTCTTTGGCGACTACGGCACCGGGTACATCTGGAACATCCCGGCTACCTCGGCCCCGACCGTCACGGTCACGGCTGCACAGGGCTTGTCCACGGGCCTCGCTATTTCCACTTTCGGTGAGGCGGCGAACGGCGAGCTGTTCGTCGTCGACATCAACGGCGGCCGCCTGTACCAGCTGGTGCAGGGCGGGGGCGGCGGCGGCAGCGTGCAGACGCAGTTCTCCGCGACCGGCTGCGGCGCGAGCGGCAATCCCTCGCAGCCGGCGAGCGGGCTGATCCCCTATGCGCCGAACGCGGGCTTCTGGTCGGACGACGCGGCGAAGGCGCGCTGGCTTGCGCTGCCGAACGGCCAGAACATCACGACCAACGGCAGCAACGGCGATTGGGATCTTCCGCCCGGCACGGTGCTGCGCAAGGACTTCAGGATCGGCACGCGCCTCGTCGAGACGCGCCTCTTCATGCGCCACACGAGCACCGGGAACCCCTGGGCTGGTTACACCTACGAGTGGAACACGCAAGGCACCGACGCGACGCGTGTCACCGGCGGCAAGACCGTGACGATCGACGGGCAGGAGTGGATCTTTCCGAGCGAAGGCCAATGCCTCGCCTGCCACACAGAGGCCGCGGGCCGCAGCCTCGGCCTCGAAACCGGGCAGTTGAACGGGAACCTGCTCTATCCCTCGACCGGGCGCACCGCCAACCAGCTCTTCACGCTTAACTCGATCAATACACTTTCGCCGCCGATCCCCGATCCATCGACGCAACCGGTGATCCCCGATCCATTCGGATCGGGCGGCACGCTCGCCGAGCGTGCGCGTGCATGGCTGCACACGAACTGTTCGTTCTGCCATCGCCCGAATGGCCCGACACCGAGCAACATGGACCTGCGATACACGACCGCGTTCGCGGGAACCAATACCTGCAATGCCTTGCCGCAGTCGGGTGATCTCGGGCTGCCGGGCGCGCGCATCATCGCGCCCGGTGCGCCGGGCAGCTCGGTGCTGCTCGAGCGCATCGACCAGCGCGGCACCGGAGTCACCATGCCGCCGCTCGCGTCGAACCTCGTCGACGACCAGGGCGTACAGCTGATCACCGCCTGGATCAACTCGCTGGGCTCGTGCAATTGAGGCGCGTCAGGCGCCGCGTTTTTCGTCGAACTTGACGACCGGCTGCGTGCCGGTGACGA
>CAZRLI010000261.1:0-3431 GCA_964600535.1 uncultured Steroidobacteraceae bacterium
GCGATCTCGGGCCGCTGCGCACCGACGCACTCGAAGGAGAGGCCCGAGTCGGCCCAGACGTCCATCACGTCGGTGACCTTCTCGTAGTCGCCGGCATCCGCGCCGATCAGTTCCGCCTCGTCGAGCGCAAACCACGCCTCGATGCCGCCCTGCGCGACGCGCTCCGCAGCCTTGCCGATGAGCGCCAGCGTGTCCGGGTGCAATGCGCCCGTCTGCTTGTGCACGAACAGCGCGATCGGCACGCCCCAGGTGCGCTGGCGCGAGATGCACCAGTCGGGCCGGTTCTCGATCATGCCCGTGATGCGCTGTTCGCCCCACGCCGGCGTCCACTGCACGCCCTTGATGTCGCGCAAGGCGTGGTCGCGCAGGTTGCGCTGCTCCATGCTGATGAACCACTGCGGCGTTGCGCGGAAGATCACCGGCGTTTTGTGGCGCCAGCAATGCGGGTAGCTGTGCCGGTAGGGCACGTGCTGCAGCAGTCGCGATGCCTCGGCGATCGCCTGCACGATCACGGCGTTGGCCGCGTCGCAGCGCTGGCCGCCGACCAGCGGCGTCGCGGCGAGGAACCGGCCGTCCGCGCCCACCGGATTGACCACCGGCAGTCCGTAGCGCTGCCCGACCACGAAGTCCTCCTGGCCGTGCGCCGGCGCCGTGTGCACCGCCCCGGTACCCGCTTCCAGCGTCACGTGGTCGCCGAGGATCACCGGCACCCGCTTCGGCAGGAAAGGGTGCGCGAGTTCGAGCCGCTCGAGCGCAACGCCGTCGAATTCCGCGATCAGTTCCAGGCCTGCGAGCCCGTAGCGGGCGAGGCTCGCTTCGCGCAGCGCGCTCGCGAGGACCAGGCGCTCGCGGGTGCCGGCCCTCTCCACCTCGACGAGGCTGTAGCGATAGTCGGCGCGCAGTGCCACCGCCTCGTTCGCCGGCAGCGTCCACGGTGTCGTGGTCCAGATGACGATCGAAGCCGGCAGGTCGCCGAGGCCGCCCGCCGGCTGGCCGATGCGCCGCTCGAAGTCCCGCAGGTCGACGACCCGGAACTCGACGTCGATCGCCGGCGAGGTCCGCTCTTCATACTCGACCTCGGCCTCGGCGAGCGCCGAGCGGCAATCGAGACACCAGTGCACCGGCTTGGCGCCGCGATACAGGTGCCCGTTGTGCACGACGCGGCCGAAGGCACGAATCTGCTCGGCTTCGTAGGCCGCATCCATCGTGAGATAGGGCCTGTCCCAGTCGCCGAGCACGCCGAGGCGCTTGAAGTCCGTGCGCTGCAGCTCCACCTGCTCGCGCGCAAAGGCGCGGCAGGCCGCGCGAAAGGCATTGGCATCGAGCTTCTGCCCCGGCTTGCCGTGCTTTTTCTCGACCGCGTGCTCGATCGGCAGGCCGTGGCAATCCCAGCCCGGGATGTAGGGTGCGTCGAACCCATCGAGCGAACGGGACTTGACGATGATGTCCTTCAGGATCTTGTTGACGGCATGGCCGATGTGGATTGCGCCGTTGGCGTACGGCGGGCCGTCATGCAGCACGAAACGCGGGCGCCCGCGGGCCGCGGCGCGAACCTTGCCGTAGAGGTCGCGCGCCTGCCAATCGGCGAGCATCCTGGGCTCCCGCTGCGCCAGGTCGGCCTTCATCGGAAAGCCGGTCTGCGGCAGGTTGATCGTCTGCTTGTAGTCTGTCACTCGAATTCCCCAGCAGTCCCGTCAGGGCGCGAGCACGCGGCGCGCCTCGTTTGCATCCTCGTGCATCCGCGCAACCATCGCATCGAGCGACTGGAAGCGCAGTTCATCGCGGATCTTCGCCACGAACTCCACCTCGATCTCGCGCCCGTAGAGATCGGTGGCAAAATCGAACAGGAAGGTCTCGAGCCACGGCTCGATGCCATCCACGGTGGGCCGCGTGCCGAGGCTCGCCACGCCCGGCCACGGCGCGTCCGCCACGCCGCGCACACGCACGGCGAAGATACCCCCGAGCGGCGAGCGGCGACGCTTCAGGCGCAGGTTCGCCGTCGGAAAGCCGAGCCTGCGACCCAGCTGCTCGCCGCGCACCACCCGCCCACGCATCGTGTAGGGGCGGCCCAGCAGGCGCGCGGCACGCGCGAAGTCCCCCGCGGCGAGGCCGTCGCGAACCGCGGTGCTGCTCACGCGTTCGCCGTCGCCGGTTACCGGCGCCAGGATCTCGACATCGTAGCCGAGGCGGCGCCCGCATTCCGCGAGCCCGTCCGCCGTGCCCGCGCCGCCGCGCCCGAAGCGAAAATCATGTCCCACCACGACGAGCCCGTCGCCCACCGAGCGCGCCAGCCGCTGCGCGAATCCTTCGCCGCTCAGCTCGCGCAGCCGCCGGTCGAAGCGCAACACGCACAGCGCATCGAGCCCCATGGTTGCCGCAAGTCGCCAGCGCTCGCGGAAATTCGTGAGCCGGGCGGGTGGCGATTGCGGCTGCAAGTACTCGCGCGGCATCGGCTCGAAGGTCAGCATCATGGCGCGCGCAGTGCGTTCCCGCGCCCTCGCGCACACCCGCGCGACCAGGGCCTGGTGCCCGATGTGCAGGCCGTCAAAGGCGCCGAGCGCCACGACGATCCTGTCGCCGGGCCGGCGCGCTTCCGGGAAGCCGCGAATCAGCCTCATCATTATATGGGCCGGTTGCGCAGGTGGCCATAACGCAGGCCGGTGAGGAACAGCACGGCGAAATAGAGCGCCGCGCCGGCCACGATGGCCGTGCCGCATTTCACGGCGCGCTCGACCGCCGCGAGCGCGCTCCACTGCGCCAGCGGCCCCGCGAACCACCACAGCAGCGCGGCCATCGCCGCGTTTGCCGCCAGCACCCGCCACAGGAAGGGTGTCCAGCCCGCCGAGGCCCGGTAGACGCCGGCGCGGCGCAGGCCCCGCCACAGGAGGAACGCGTTCACCGCCGCCCCCGCGCAGGTGGAAGTCGCCAGCAGTACGTGCGGCACCGGGAAGCCGAGCCATTTGGCGGGCAATACGACGACCACGTTGAGCGTCATCGTCACGGACAGCGCGATGATGCCGACGCGCACCGGCGTGCGGGTGTCCTGGCGCGCGAAATATCCGGGGGCCAGCACCTTCACGAGGCTGAACATCAGCAGCCCCCACGAATACGCCATCAGCGCGTAGGAGGCCATCTGCACGTCGCGCAGGCCGAATCGCCCATAGCCGAAGATCGTCGCGGTGAGCGGTCCCGAGAACACGAGCAGGCCCACCGCCGCCGGCGTGGCGAGCAGCACCGTCAGCCGCAGCGCCCAGTCGAGGGTGCCCGCGAAACGGTCCATCGACTGCTGCGCATGGTGCGCAGACAACCCGGGCAGGATCACCGTGGCGAGCGCGATGCTGAATACGCCGAGCGGAAATTCCATCAGCCGATCGGCGAAGTAGAGCCAGGAGATGCTGCCCGACATCAGGAATGACGCGATGATCGTGTCG
>CAZRLI010000262.1:0-3430 GCA_964600535.1 uncultured Steroidobacteraceae bacterium
CGCTCGCCCAGTACCTGTCGGTCGGCTATGTGTGCGCGCCGAACGCGATGTTCGCCGGCATGCGCAAGCTCCCGCCCGGCCATCGGCTCGTCGTGGAGGATGGGCGCGTGGACTTCCGCGCCTACTGGGCCCTGCGACCGGACGTCGACGAGGGCCGTTCCCCGCAATCCTGGATCGATGAATTGCGCAGCGAGATGGAGCGCGCGGTGCGGGAACAGATGGTCAGCGACGTGCCGATCGGTGCATTCCTCTCCGGCGGCATCGACTCGAGCGCCGTGGTCGCGTTCATGTCGCGCCACGCGGGCCAGCCGGTCCGTACCTATTCGATCGGGTTCGCGGGTTCCTCGGGTGCGGCGCTCTACAACGAACTGCCGCATGCGCGCGCCGTCGCGCAGGCGTTCGGGACGGCGCATCGCGAGATCCTCGTGCAACCCGACGTCGCGGGGTTGCTGCCGCAACTGCTGTGGCACATGGACGAGCCGGTCGCGGACGCCGCCTTCATCACGACCTACCTCGTGTCGAAGTTCGCCCGCGAGGATGTCACGGTGATCCTCTCGGGCGTCGGCGGCGACGAGCTGTTCGGCGGCTACCGGCGCTATCTCGATGAGCATTACCGGCGCCACTACCAGCGCATCCCCCGCGTGATCCGCCGTACGCTCATCGATCCGATCGCACGCCGCCTGCCGAGCGACCGGCACCATCGGCTGCTGAACGAGCTGCGCCTCGCCAAGGCCTTCGTGCTCGCCGATGCGCTGCCGTTCGAGGACCGCTATCGGCGATACATGGAGGTGTTCGGGGCGCAGGAGCGCGCCGCGCTGCTGCTCGGCAAGGGTGGCGAGTTCGACGATTGCATCGCACGCGCCTTTGCGGCGTCGGGCTCCCCAGATCCGCTGCGGCGCCTGATGGACGTGGACCTCGCGACACAGATGCCCGAGGACCTGCTGATGCTCACCGACAAGATGAGCATGGCCGTGTCGCTCGAATGCCGCGTGCCGCTGCTCGACCAGCGGCTCGTCGAGCTTGCCGCGCGCATGCCGGGTCGCCTCAAGGTCGGTGGCGGCGACCTCAAGCACGCGATGAAGCGGGCGCTCGCGGGCGTGTTGCCAGAGGGCATCCTGAAACGCGAAAAGCGGGGTTTCGGTGCGCCGATCGGCGCCTGGTTCCGGCAGGAGCTTGCGCCGCTGGTGGCCGACCTGCTGTCGCCGGAGACCGTGCGGCGTCGCGGCCTGCTCGACCCGGACGCCGTGGCGCGCACCATCGCCGAGCACGAGGCGCAGCGGGCCGATCGCACCGACCACCTGCTGGCGCTGGTCAACCTCGAGATCTGGGCGCGGCTCTACCTCGACGGCGCGAGCGTCAGCGCGGTGACGGTCGACCTCAAGTCGAAGCTCGCGGCATGAACGTCCTGTTTGCATGCCACCGGGTGCCCTATCCGCCCAAGCGTGGCGGCAAGATCCGGCCGTTCAACATCATCCGGCACCTGCACGGCCAGGGCCATCGGGTCACGGTCGCGTCGCTGGCGCGCAACGCGGGCGAGCTCGCGGAAGCACGCGATCTCGGCCAGCATTGCGCGCAGATGCTCGTCGAGGTGATCCCGAACACGCGCGCCCTCGCGCAGATGGTGGCGCGCCTGCCGACACCGGTTCCGTCGAGCTTCGGCTATTTCTGGTCGCCCCGCCTCGCAAAGCGCATCGCGGCGGCCGCGGCGGCCACGAAGTTCGACCTCGTGTTCGTGCACTGCTCGTCGGTCGCCGGCTATGTCGATCGGGTCGCGGCGCCGCTGCGGATCATCGATTTCGGCGACATGGATTCGCAGAAATGGCGTGAATACGCCGGCCACCGCGCGTTCCCACTGTCCACGGGCTACTGGCTCGAGGCGGTCAAGCTCGAGCGGCGCGAGCGGCGCATTGCCGATGCCTTCGACCTGAGTACCTGCACGACCCGCGCCGAGCTCGAGTCGCTGCGCACACTCGGTGCGACCGGCCCGTCTGACTGGTTCCCGAACGGCGTCGATGCAGAGTTTTTTGCCCCCGACGGCACGACGTACGAACCCGACCTGATCGCCTTCGTTGGCCGCATGGATTACTACCCGAACCAGCAGGGCGTGGCCGGCTTCTGCCGCGATGTCCTGCCGGCGCTGCGGGCGAGGCGACCCGGCGTGCGCTTCGCGATCGTCGGCGCTGACCCACCGGAATCGATCCGTGCGCTCGCACGCGAACCGGGCGTCACCGTCACGGGTTCGGTGCCCGACGTCCGGCCGCATGTGCGCCGCGCGGCGCTCACGGTGGCGCCGCTCGCGATCGCGCGCGGCACGCAGAACAAGATCCTCGAATCGATGGCCATGGGCGTGCCCGTGGTGTGCAGCCGCGAGGCCTCGGGTGGCGTCGACGCCGTCGCGGGCGAGCAGTTTCTCGTGGCGGCGAACCCCGCGGAGTGGGTCGATTCGATCGACGGGATCCTGGGCGACCCGGCACTGCGCGCACGGCTGGCCGGCGCGGGCCGCGAGCGAGTCTTGAGTCACCACAGCTGGGCCGCATCGATGCGCCGGCTGGACGGAATAATCGGGAAAGCAGGCAAATGAAGATCAGTATTTTCGGCCTCGGTTACGTCGGTGCGGTCTCGATGGCCTGCCTCGCGCGGGACGGCCATGAGGTCACGGGCGTCGACGTCGACCCGCACAAGCTCGACATGATCCGCAGCGGCAAGTCGCCGATCGTCGAGGAGGGCATCCAGGACCTCACCCGTGAAGTCGTCGCGTCGGGCCGCGTGCGCGTGACCGACGACGTTGCCGCTGCGATCCGCGACACCGAGTTGTCCTTTGTCTGCGTCGGCACGCCGTCGAGCCCGAACGGCAGCCAGGACATGTCCTACATTCGCCGCGTGATGGAGTCGATCGGGGCGGCGCTTGCGCAGAAGGCGGCGTTCCATACCGTCGTGCTGCGCTCGACCGTGCAGCCCGGCACCCTCGACGGGCTCGTGCGCCCGACGCTGGAGAAGGCGAGCGGCAAGGTCGCGGACCGCGACTTCGGGCTCGCCTTCCAGCCCGAGTTCCTGCGCGAGGGCACCTCGATCAAGGACTACGATCGCCCGCCGATCACCATCGTCGGCACGAGATCGGCGCGCGCCGCCGACGTGTTGCGGCAGGTGTTCGGGAACCTGCCATGCGAGTTCGTCGTCACCCCGGTCGGCGTCGCCGAGATGCAGAAGTACGCCGCCAATGCCTTCCATGCCGTCAAGATCACCTTCGCGAACGAGATCGGGCGGCTCGCGCAGGCCGTCGGCGTCGACGCGCGCGAGGTGATGGGCCTCATCTGCAAGGACACGCAGCTCAACATCTCGCCCGCCTACCTGCGGCCGGGCTTCGCGTTCGGCGGTTCCTGCCTGCCGAAGGACCTGCGCGCGCTCACCTACATGGGCAAGACGCGCGACG
>CAZRLI010000263.1:0-3364 GCA_964600535.1 uncultured Steroidobacteraceae bacterium
CGGGGCGTACACGCGGGGACACACGCCACGCTTCTGCCGCGCCGCCCCGAGGGCCGGCACCTTCGTCTTTTCCGAGCGGGACCGGCGCGGTTGCCGGATCAATTGACCCGTAGTGGCCATGCAATCTCCAGGAATGTGAAGCAACACCGGGCCACCTCAACGAGCAAGGCGGCCCGGGTTTGTATGAGTCGCGTTTCAGCCCGCCGCGGTTAGCGGCCGGGCGAAAAGGCCGGGGATTCTAGGTAGCCGTCGGGGGACTGTCAATGCATGCTGCAATGCAAAAGTCGCCCCGCAGTCGCGCGGCCGCTAGTTTGTCGGGGGGGGTGCGCCCTTCTGGTTGTCCTCGACCTGCTTGCGGGCGAGGCGTGCTTCCACCTCCCACTGGTAGCGGGTCTGGCAACGGGTCTCCGCGAACCGGCTGCCGGTCGTCTGCTGGCGGCGGCAGAGGGTTTCGTTCGGATCGAGGCGCGCGGTCTCGTTGGCCTTGGCGGCCGGATCGGCCGCCGGGGCCGCCTCGGCCGGCGTCGCGGGAGTGGCAGCGGCGGCCGTCCGTGCCGGCACGTTGTCCGCCGGTGGCGCGCTGGCGCAGGCACCGAGCAACAGGGTCAAGCTGGCAGCGAGGATCTTCGTCGTCGACGTCATGTGATACCCCAGGATTTCGAGCGCTGTAGACTACCGTGCCCATGAAGGACGCGAAAGCCCTCCAACTGCCCCTGGCGGCGTTGCTCGTCGCATTCGGCCTTGCCGCGGGCGGCTATTTCATCGGCCACGGCCTGCTCGAGGCGCGCGCCGCGGATCGTTATGTCACCGTGAAGGGACTCGCCGAGCGCGAAGTGAAGGCCGACCTCGTGATCTGGCCGCTGCGCTACGCGGTGACCGCGGATGAGCTCGCCACGCTGCAGCGCCTGTCCGACGAGAGCGAAGCCAAGGTGCGCGCCTTCCTCGCCCGGCATTTCGACGGCGACGACATCAGTGTCTCGGCGCCGCAGATCCAGGACCGCAATGCACAGGGCATGGCGGACCGCAGCGGGAACCTGCAGCGCTACGTGGCGGAGGTCGTCGTCACGCTGCGCTCGAACAGGATCGACGAGGTTCGCAAGGCGAACGAGCTGCTCGGCGAGCTCGTCAAGGCGGGCGTCGCGCTGGTGCAGAACTACGAGAGCCGCACGCAGTATTCCTACACCGGGCTCGACAAGGTGAAGCCCGAGATGATCGCGACCGCCACCCGCGACGCGCGCCAGGCGGCCGAACAGTTCGCGCAGGACTCCGGCAGCAAGGTGGGCTCGATCCGCAATGCCCAGCAGGGTTATTTCTCGATCGAGGACCGTGACGCCTTCTCTCCCGAGTACAAGCAGATCCGCGTCGTGACGACCGTGCAGTTCTTCCTCGAGGATTGAGCGCAGGGCGGCGCGCAATGCAGGCTCCTGACAAGCGCGCCGGCGGGGCGCCTGCCCCGGCAGGCGCACGCCCCGGCCGTGGGATTTCCCCTGGAGCGCCGGACATGCCCCGTTACCGATCGCTCGCCGCCCTGGCGCTGCTTGGCCTCACCGGCCCGGCCTTCGCGCAGGTGGGTTGCCCCTATCCCCCGACTCCCGAATGCCAGACCCTGCAGAGGAATGACGAGGATCGGCGCCGCACGCTGGCCGAGGAAGAGGCGCGCAGGCGCAACGAGCAGGACGACGCCTCCCGCCCGGGCGCATCGAACGCGCCATCGTGGCAGGGAGGGCAGGCTGGGCAGTATGCGGAGAACGACGCCGCGCTGCAGGCGCTGCGCGCCCGCCTGCTCGCCGCGCCCGCCTTGCCCGCCGATCGCAACCCCCTGCTCGGGCGGTGGCGGATCGCGGCCGATGCAGGTGCCCGGGCCGCGGACGAGATGTCGCAGCTCATCGGGATGCTCGCCAATCCCGCCGGTGCGATGTGCGGCGTCCTCTTCGGTGAAGGCACGACCACGGAATTCAGGGCCGGGTCGTGGGCCGCCATCGACGGCAGCGGGAATGACTCGCTGGGTCCCGTCCAGTACCGCCTCGATGAAAGGCGCGTGTACGCCTTGCCGGATCGGGGCGTCCCCTTGCTGGGTTTCGAATTCATCGATAACAACCGGATCCGGGAGGTCCGGATGCCGACCTGCGTGCTGGTGCGCGTCGGCGCGGCATCCGGCGCCACGGCCGCGAAGGCGCCAGCGCCGGCGCGGGCGGGGCCCGCAGCCACGGCAGGCACGGCATCCGCGCTGCCGGTGCGTCCCGCGCCCGGCGTCTGTCGCCAGACCCTCCTCGACCGGCTGGGAACGGCACGGATCGAGCAGGCACGGAAGATCATTGCCGGGCGCTTCACCCAGTCGACCGACGGCAAGGTGCCGGGCAGGCCGCAGGGGCTGCGCATCGAAGCGCGTGGCAGCGCCTGCGACGACCCGCGCGTCGATGCGTCGCTCTATGACTTCGAAGCAGACGGCGTACTGCGCTCGATCACCTATGTGTGGATCCGGCCGCCAGGACCGGCACCGGCCCCGATCTTCACCGAGCGCGTGGCGACGCTCGCGCGCTTCCATGCGCTGCCACCACCGCAGTCCCCCGGGCGACTCCAGGCCGAAACTTCGCTCGGCCGCCTCGTCCTGCAGGACATGCCCGAGCGCAACCTGCTGCTCGAGGCCTATATCGCGCATTGAATGAAGGGGCCGCGGCCCCCTCAGCGGTAGAAATCGACGAACCGGATGCGCAGCGTCGCGGCGCCCGGCGCCCCAGCCACCGTGGCACAGCCGCCCGTCACGGCGACAGGGACGTCCTGGCGTTCCCCGCCGCGACCGATGGCCGCGACCTCGAGGCCCTCGAGGCGGCTGTACGGCCGCGATGCGTCGTAGCGAAAGCAGATCCTGAACGGCGTGCGCGGCACGGCTTCCAGGGCAAGGCCGCCGATGCCGCGCGCACTGGCGACCTCGAGCACGCCATCCTGCCAGCCGGCGGCCTCGACATGTTCGAGCGCGCCGACGCGCGGCGCTGCCGCGCAGGCGATCGCGAGGCAGGCGAACGGCAGCAGGGCGGCCACCCGCCTCATGCCGCCGCTGCGCCGGCAGGCCGTCGCCTCACCCCGCGGCGCTCTCCTCTTCGCCAACGCTCGTCTCGTCGATGTCCGCGACGCCGCCGCCCACGTCCATGAAGCTGCGGCGCTCGGCCGTCGTCTTGCGCCGGCGGTGCGCATGGGCCGCGAAACCGGTGCCCGCCGGTATGAGCCGGCCGACGATGACGTTCTCCTTGAGGCCGCGCAGGTCGTCCTTGAGGCCGCGGACCGCGGCTTCGGTCAGCACGCGTGTCGTCTCCTGGAACGTGGCTGCCGAGATGAACGACTCGGTCGCGAGCGAGGCCTTGGTGAT
>CAZRLI010000264.1:0-3357 GCA_964600535.1 uncultured Steroidobacteraceae bacterium
GAAGCCGGCGGTCAGGAAGAAGGCGACCGCATTGTGTCCGTACCACCACTGCACCATGGCGTCGACCGTGCCCGAGTAGACCGGGTAGGACTTGGTGAGCGACACCGGGATCACGATGTTGTTGACGATGTGCAGCAGCCCGACCGCGATGATGAAGGCCCCGTAATACCAGTTGGCGACGTAGATGTGCTTGATGCGCCGGCGTGCGAGTGTCGCGAAGAACACGGTGCCGAAGCTGACCCACACGGCCGCGACCAGGAGGTCGATGAGCCACTCGGGTTCGGCGTATTCCTTGCTCTGCGTGATGCCGAACGGCATGGTCGCCATCGCGAGCACGCACACCAGCTGCCAGCCCCAGAAGGTGAACGTCGCGAGCTTCGGCAGCGCGAGGCGGGTATGGCCGGTGCGCTGCACGACGTAGTAGCAGGTGCCCATCAGCGCCGAACCGCCGAACGCGAAGATCACCCCGAAGGTGTGGTTCGGGCGCAGGCGGCTGAAGGTCAGCCAGGAAACGTCGAAGTTCAGGGCCGGCCACGCCAGTTGCGCGGCGACGAAGACCCCGATCCCCATGCCGGCCACGCCCCACACGGCGGCGGCGAGCAGGAAGAGACGGACGATCTGGTCGTTGTAGGTTTCGGTATTGGGCATGCGACGACTCCTGGCCGGGCACCCCCATTATCGCGTGCGCGGCCCGGAGTCGCAGCTGGGATTTGTACGCTTGCGGACGGGGACCGGGTGCGGATGACTCTCAGTTGCGCTCGACCAGCCACAGCACGAGCTCGATCAGCTCGTCGACGCTGCGCACGCTCGAATTCTTCACGCGGTACTTGCCGGCCACGATGAGGGTCGGCGTGCCCTCGACGCGATAGGCCTTCACGAGCTCGTCGGCCTGCATCATCTTCATGTCGACGTCGAACGACCTGGCGGTCTCGAGTACCTGCTGCTGCGTGACGCCCCCCACCCGGGCATAGAACCGGGCGACTTCGCCCATCGTCGGCTGGGGCTGCTTCAGCTGGTGGGTCGCCGCATCGACTACCGCCAGCTCGCCCGTCTTCCAGATGGCGTCATACATTTCCTGATGGGTGCGCTCGGCGATGCCGAGGACCTGCGCCGTGAGGAAGGCGCGCTGGAAGAGCGGCCAGGATTCGGCCGGGTTCCAGGAGGCCGGCACGTACACCAGCTGCGCCTTCTTCGGCAGCTTCGCCACGAGCGCATGCATGACGGGCTGGAACTGGTTGCAGGCCGGACAGCCGTAGGAGAACACTTCCACGACTTCCACCCTGCCGGCCGGAACCTGCGTCGGCTGGGCCGGCACGATCAGTTCGTAGTGACGGCCTTCGACCCAGCGCGCCTCGGCCGCCTGCGCGGCGCCCGCCACGCCGGAAAGGACGAGCAGCGCGGTCAGCATTCGAATGGTCCTCACCCGGGCTTCCTCCACCTGAAAACGGCATGGTATCGACCGGGCCCCGCCTGCGCGAGTTCCGCCGCGCGCGCGGCCCGTGGCCGGGGAGGTCCCCGGACAGGGTACAACGCGCGGTTGTGGCCGGTGCGGTCGCGTTGTTGTCCGCCGGCGCCGGCAGGTGCTACGGTCGGGCGAATCCCGGACCAGGAGCCATGCAATGAAGCGCAAGTCGTCCCCGCAGCCGCTGTCCCGTCGCGAACTCCTCACCGGCGCGGGCGTCGCCGGCCTCGGCGCCATGGCGGCACCGATCGCCATGGGCGCAACGGCAGGCGCGGCCGGGCCGCCGGGCGGGGCCGGCGACGCGGTCGCCGTGATGAAGCGGGGCGCGTACGCGACGGTGCCGCTGCGCCAGGACTCGATCAACGTGTCGGCGCTGCAATCGCGCCTGATGTCGATCGACCTGAAGAATCGTGATGCGACGCTGAAGCGCAACCTCGCGCATGTCGTGCAGCTGATCGACTACGCGCAGGGCTCGGGCCCGGAGTGGGGCGGCGAGCGGCGCTGGGGGGCGAAACAAGACCTCATCTGCATGCACGAGTTCCCGATCCAGGGCTGGCAGCCCTGGAACCGGGCCGAACTGCAGAAGGTGGCGTTCGACCTGCCGGGGCCGGAAACGGCGGTGATCGGCGAGCGCGCGAAGCACTACGGCTGCTACATCGCCTTCGGCTGCTATGCCCGCGACAAGGACTGGCCGAACCACGTGATCAACATGTCGGTGATCGTCGGCCCCGATGGCAACATCGTCGGCAAGCAGTGGAAGGCACGCAACATCCTCGGTGCCTTCGGTGGCATCGGGCTCATCGGCACGACCGTCTACGACGTGCTCGACCGCTACGTCGAGATGTATGGCTGGGACGCCACGCTGCCGGTTGCGCGCACGGACATCGGCAACATCGCGATGACCGCGGTCGGCATGGAACCCATGCTCTACCAGGCGCTCGCGATGAAGGGCGCGGAAATCCTGATCCTGACCGTGACCGGAGGGTCAAACGCGGAGCAGGCGATCCAGACGGCGCGCGCAACACGCAGCTATTGCGTCGGCGTCGGCAATTCGGTGTCACCCGACAACCCGGGATTCACCGAGGCGGTCGGCGCGCGCGACGAAGGCACCGCGATCGTCGATCCGCGCGGCACGCCGCTCGCGCGCTCGGCCAACCACCACGAGGACGTCGTCAGTGCACGAGTGCCGATCGCGGATTTCCGCAAGACGCGTGCGCCGGTGGAGTACCCGATGGCGCTCTACCTGCCGGTGCTGCAACAATACGAGCCCTCGGTGCAGCCCAACGGCTTCCTCGAGGAATTGCCCGACAATTACCAGCAGGCCGGTGCGCTCGCGAAGCGACGCGCGGCCCGCAAGTAGCAGGCGGACGACTTCCCGGTGACCACCCGCTGGAGACGCGAGACCATCGCCGTGCACGGCGGCTACACGCCCGACCCGACGACGCGTGCCGTCGCCGTGCCGATCTACCAGACCGTCGCCTACGCCTTCGACGATACGCAGCACGGCGCGGACCTCTTCGACCTCAAGGTCGAGGGCAATATCTACACGCGCATCATGAACCCGACGCAGGCCGTGCTCGAGCAGCGGGTTGCCGCGCTCGAGGGCGGCATCGCCGCGCTGGCGCTCGCATCGGGGCAGGCCGCGGTGACCTACGCGATCATGACGATCGCCGAGGCGGGCGACAACATCGTCGCGGCGAGCACGCTGTACGGCGGCACCTACAACCTGTTCGCGCATACGCTGCCGCAGTTCGGCATCGAGGTGCGCTTCGCGGATTACCGGGAGCCGGATGCCTTCACGCCGCTGATCGATGCGCGCACCAAGGCGATCTTCTGCGAGTCGGTCGGCAACCCGCTCGGCAACGTGACCGATTTCGCGCGCCTCGCGCGCCTCG
>CAZRLI010000265.1:0-3328 GCA_964600535.1 uncultured Steroidobacteraceae bacterium
AGCACATCATTCGTAATGATGGGGTCGTCTGTTCGAATCAGACAAGCGGCACCAGCCTCCCGCCGCGCGCGGCTACTGGCTGTCGGCGGTCGCCTCTTCCTGCGACTTCTCCCACCCGGGCATGTCACCCGTGAGGTGCGCGAGCTTCCCGTAGCCTGCGGCGTGCAGGGTCGCGAGGGCCGTCGCCGCCCGCCGCCCGCTGCGGCAATAGGTGACGATCGTCTTGTCCTTCGAAGGCTCGAGCTCGGCGAGGCGCGCCTTGACCTGGTCGACCGGGATGTTGATCGCGCCGGGCACATGGCCGGCCGCGAATTCCTCCGCCGTGCGCACGTCGAGGATGACGATCGCGGCGGCATCCGCCGCCGAACGGGCGCGCAGTTCAGCCGGCGAGATCTCCGCGGCGGTCCAGTCATCGGCCAGGCCCGAGGTGGCCACGCCGGCCAGCAACGCGCAGGCGAGCAGGCGCCGCCGGGTCAGGGTAGGGGTCTTCATGCCGCCGATGGTGACGCAGCGGCGACGTGCATGTCCACTTCGTCCTGCTGCAGCTCGAACAGGCGCGCATAGACGCCCCGCCCCGCCAGCAGCGTCGCATGCGTGCCGCGCTCGGCAATGCGCCCGTGCTCGAGCACGAGGATTTCATCGGCGTTGAGCACCGTGGACAGCCGGTGCGCGATCGTGAGGGTGGTGCGGCCGCGCGCGAGCTCGCGGATCGCCGCGTTCACTTCGCGTTCGGACTCGACGTCAAGGCTGGAGGTCGCTTCGTCGAGGATGAGGATCGGCGCGTCCTTCAGGAGCGCGCGCGCGATTGCGATGCGTTGCCGCTGTCCGCCCGAGATCCTGCCGCCCATTTCGCCGACCTGTGTGTCGAGGCCGTCCGGCAGGCCGCCAACCCAGTCGGCGAGATGAGCGCGCCGCACGGCCTCGCCGAGTTGCGCATCGGTCGCGCCGGGCCGGCCCATCAGGATGTTTTCCCTGATCGTCGTGTTGAAGGTGTAGCTGCGCTGCGAGACGACCGCGATGGAGTCGCGCAGTGCCTCGAGCGTGTATTCGTGCACGGAGCGCCCGCCGACGAGCACCTCGCCCTCGCTCGTGTCCCAGAAGCGCAGCAGCAGGTTCGCGATCGTGCTCTTGCCAGCGCCGCTTGCACCGACGAGTGCAATGTGCCGGCCGGCCGCGACGTCGAAGCTGATGTTGCGCAGCACCGGCTGCGCGCCCGCGGTACCCGGATAGGAGAAGCTCACGTTGCGCAGCGCAACCGAGGAGTCGGCGAGCGGCGGTGACCGGGTCACGCGATCGGTGACCGCGGGCCGCTGGTCCATCAGTTCGAACAGGCGCCGCGCCGAAACCAGCGACACCTTGAAGTCGCCGACGACGTTGTTGAGGCCCTGTGCCGCATTGAAGCCGGTGATCGCAATCGCGATGACGACCGGGATGTCGCGCAGCGGCTTGATCGTGCCCGCGAGATACAGGTCCCAGCTGACCCACAGCACCGCGACCGCGGCAGCCGCGACGATGAGCTCGGTGGCACCGCGCTGGAATGCATCCGCGCGCATCAGGGCATCCTGGCCCTTCTTCAGCTGCAGGCCGATCTGCCACGCCTGGTGCCGGCGCCGTTCGCCGTAGTCGAAGGCGACGGTATCGCGAATTCCCTGCAGGCTGTCGGTCAGGAAGGCGTTCACCTCGCCCTGGGCGTTGCGCCAGGTTTCGCCGCCACGCCCGCCGGAGAGCGCCGTGATCACCGGCAGCACGACCACCATGACAAGCATGAACGGCAGCAGCGTCCACACGTACGCCATGTCATACCAGTACCCGAGGAAGGCCAGCAGGATCGCGGGGACGACCAGTGCGGTGATTGCCGGCGCGATCGTATGCGCATAGAAGGGCTCGATGCGTTCGCAGTCGCTGATGACGCGCGAAACGGCGTCGCCCGAGCGTAACTGGCCGGTGCCGGCGGGGGCGAGCGGCTCCATGCGGTCGTAGAACTCGTTGCGCAGCATGGCGAGCAGGCGGAAGGCGACATAGTGGCCGGTATAGGTCTCGATGTAGTTCGAGAAGCCGAGCACGAAGGCACAGGCGGCGAGGCCGAGCACGATCTGCACGATCGTCCCGCCACCCGGGTGGTCGACGTAGCGGGCGACGCTCGCCGCCGCCAGGGCGATCAGTGCCGTCTGCATGGTCAGCTTGATGGTGCGCGCGCTCACCGACACCAGCATGATGCCGCCG
This sequence comes from uncultured Steroidobacteraceae bacterium, assembly GCA_964600535.1. GTDB lineage: Bacteria > Pseudomonadota > Gammaproteobacteria > Steroidobacterales > Steroidobacteraceae > CADEFQ01. Next base: position 2,224 of record CAZRLI010000265.1, read on the forward strand.
AGCGGGCGCATGAAGGCGAGGAGGCGCCGCAGGACCTGCGCGCTGCTCATGCCGCGCCCCCCGCGATGCCGACCATGCCGGCATATACGCCGCCGCGCGCGAGCAGTTCCTCGTGCGAGCCCGACTCGAGCACCTTGCCCCGTCCCAGCACGACGATGCGGTCCGCGTTCCTCACCGTGCTCAGGCGATGTGCGATCAGCAGCACCGACTTGTCGCGGGTGAGTTGCCGCAGGGCCTCATGGATCACCGCTTCCGTCTCGAGGTCGATCTGCGAGGTGGGTTCGTCGAGCAGCACGATCGGCGCGTCCTTCAGCACGGCGCGCGCAATGGCAAGGCGCTGCACCTGGCCGCCGGACAGGGCCAGGCCACGTTCGCCGACCAGCGTGTCGTAGCCGGCGGGCAGCGCCGCGATCTGCTCGTGGATGTTGGCGGCGCGGGCGGCGGCGACGAGCTCGACGTCGGTGGCGTCCGCCTTCGCCACGCGCAGGTTGTCGGCAATCGTGCCGTAGAAGAGGTAGGGGTCCTGCGGCACGAGCGCGAGATGCCCGCGCAGCCAGTCGGCGGGGACGTCGCCTGCGCGGTGTGCGCCCAGCGTGATCGTGCCGGCCGCCGGCTGCAGCGTGCGCAGGACCAGGTTCGCGAGGGTCGTCTTGCCCGAGCCACTCTCGCCGACCAGCGCCACGGTCTCGCCGGGCGCGATATCGAGCGAGCAGCCATCGATCGCCGCTCGTGCGGCGCCGGCATACCGGAACACGAGGTCCTGCAGCGACAGGCCGGGACGCGGCTCACGGGGTGGCGCGACGACGCCCGGCGCATCCGCGACTCCCGGTCGCTCGGCGAGGAAGGCGACGATCTTCTTTGCGTAGGCGCGCCCGATGGCACCGGCGAAGAAGAACTGGCCGACGAGCGTCAGCGGCTTGGCGAACTCCGCGCTCGCGAGGACCAGCGCGACGACCGCGCCGGGCGTCAGCGCGCCTGCATCGAGGCGCAGCAGTGCAGTCACGGTCAGGACCAGGGTGGTGCCGAGGGCGAAGCCGAAGTCGACGAACAGGATCATCATCTGGTTCACCAGCAGCAGGCGCATCGTCTCGCGGCGCTGCTCTTC
>CAZRLI010000266.1:0-3301 GCA_964600535.1 uncultured Steroidobacteraceae bacterium
CCGCCAAACAAGGCGCGGCCGTCGAGACTAGTGTTCAGGATCTGGGTGATTTCGTAGCCACGCGCCCGCGCCGCGGCCACGCACTTGCGCCAGTCGAGCGGGTCGATCGCGAGTGCCTCGCCGGTTTCGCTGCAGGCGACGAGGTAGTGGAAATTGCGATAGTCGTTGGCGGTCCAGATGCGCTCGATCAGCACGTCGCTTCCCCCGGCCGTGCCGTCAGGTCCGGTTGCCGGCACCGCGCAGCCGGCCGCGCTCGTTCGCCGCTGTGCTGAGCGGGGCGGTGATCAACACGCGGGTGCCGCGCCCGGGCGCCGAATCGATCTCCAGCGTGCCGCCAATGATGGTCAGGCGCTCGCGGATGCTGTAGAGGCCGAAGCCGCCCTGCTGGGTCGGCAGGAAGCTCAGGTCCGAGACATTGAAGCCGACGCCCGCGTCCTCGATGGCAAGGTGAAAGCGATCGCCGACGACGGCCGTGCGGATCGTCACGCCGCTCGCCCGCGCGTGGCGTGCCACGTTCTGCAACAGCTGGCGCGCCGCCTGGTACACGAGCACCGTGGTGGCTTCCGAGAGCGGCTTGGGCGCCGCGTCGTCCCGGAACTCGACCTCGATCCGCTGGCTCTTCGCGAACTCGTCCGCGAGCCAGGCGAGACCCGCCACGATGCCCTGGTCGTAGAGGCCCGGCGGCATCAGGCTGGTCATCAGCGAGCGCACCTGGGCGGTCGATTCGGAGATCGTCAGCTCGAGTTCCGCCAGGTCGGGCAGCGGCCGGCCCTGCTCGGCCGCCGAGCGTATGGCCGCGATGTGCATCTTCAGCCCCACGAGGCTTTGCGCCAGCCCGTCATGGAGATCGGCGGCAATCCTGCGCCGCGCACGCTCCTCGGTGAGGGTGAGCTCGGTGGCGAGCGCGCGCAATTCACGCTGCTGGTGCTCGAGCTGCCGCTGCACGGCACGGAAATGCGTGACATCGCGCGCGACTCCCCAGACGCGCCGCAGGTGGCCGGCGTGCACCTCGGTCGACAACGAGACCAGCAACGACTGTTCGAGGCCATAGGGGCCCGGCAGCACGCACTCCACGTTCTGCACGCGCCCGCCGGCGGCGATGGCGTCGGGTATCGTGGCGAGGCAGCGCTCGAGCCAGGCGGGATTGCGGGCGACGAGCGAGCCGCTCGCCTTCTGGCCGGTGGTCGCGCGGAAGGCCTCGTTGGCTTCCGCGACATAGGCGTGCAGTCCGAGCCATTGGCGCTGCCCGGCCGCCGCGAGCGCGACCGGCATCGGCTGCGACAGCTCGAAGCAGAAGATCGCCTCCGAGCTGTGCTCGACGAAGGCACGGTAGCGCGCATCGCTCTCGCGCACGCGTTCGAGCGCGCTGCGCCTCTCCGCGATCGATGCCTGCGCAACGAGCAGCGGTACGATGACCAGGGCAAGGAAGGCCTGCAGGTTCAGGACCGGATCGAAGGGCCCCGTGCTCGTGCCGGCGTATGGCCCGTGGCCGGCGATGGTGTAGCTGATGGAGATGACCGACACGAGCAGCAGCGCGAAAGTGACCCGCCGCGTACCGCCGCTCCAGACGATCCAGACGAGCGCGGCGTACACCATGAAAGGCGAATCGAACACGACCAGCCCCGAGCGCCGCCCGTCCGCGAACACGTACCACAGCACGAAGAGCAGCAACGCGAACTGCAGGAGCATCAGCCAGGGCAGTGCCTGCGGTGCCCGTGGCAGCACGCGAACGCTTTCTTCCGTCCAGGAGAGGATCAGCGGAACCAGCACCACGGATCCCAGGAAGCCGCTCATCCACCACGCCTGCTGGTTGCTCCAGAAATCGGTCGCCGTGCTCGACCAGACGAACACCGCGGCGCCGCCCAGTGCGCCGACGAAGGTCGCAACGAGCAGCAGCAGCACGAGGTGCGCGGTCTGCCGCGCGCTCGCGAAGTCGACGCGCTCGCCGATGCCCCGCCGCACGAGCCCCGCGGCGAGCGCACTCTGGGCGATATTGACGAGGCCGATGAGGATCGTGGTGCGCGTGGCGAACGCATCGAAGGAACCGTTGTAGGAAAGGCATTCCGCGAGGAATCCGCTCGCCATCAGCCAGGGCCAGATGCGCGGCGCGAACAGCAGCAGCGCGGCGATGAAGCTGCCGCTGGCCGGCCAGAAGGCCGAGGCGCTCGGCTCGGTGACGAGCAGCGCATTGCCGGTCGCGGTGGCGGCCAGTTGGACGGGAAGAAAGCACGCGGCCACGGCGGCGGGATGCCGCCCAACGGCCAGAATCATCCGTGATTCCCCGGGCCTGATCCGTTCTTGGAGTCCCACGCTCGTCACGATGCGGTGGGCGCGCGGATCCGTCAACTGTTCGCGATGAGCCCCCTGAACCCGAACGCGGCAATCGCGACACCGCTCACGATATTGAGCGCGACGATCCAGCGCGGATCGGCCAGCACGCGGCGCAAGGCGGCGCCGCCGAGGGCGAGTGTCGCGGCGACGAGGAAGCTGCCGGCACCGACCGCGACGGCAACGCCGAGCGCCTCTGGCGGCCGGCCGGTGAGCGGCAGCTGGCCGACGAACGAGGCAAATGCCACCAGGGTCAGCGGGTTCACCAGCGTCAGGGCGAAGGTGCTCCGATAGCCGTATGCGAGCGCGACCCGCGCCGCGGGTCTGCGGCGGGCGCCCAGGAGCGCGTGCACGGCGAGCCACAGGCCGAGTGCCACGAGCACCAGGGAGCTCACGAGCGTCAGCACGTGTCGCTGGGCATCGAGCCGCGGCACGATGGCCGCGCCGGCGACGGCGGCGAGCAGGGCAAAGAGCATGTCGGCGGTCGCCGCGCCCGCCGCGCACGCGAGGCCGGCGCCGAGCCCGCGCTCGAGCGCCGCGCGGATGATCAGCAGCGCGATCGGCCCGATCGCGAGTGCGACCGCGATGCCGAAGAGGAAGCCCGCGATCACTGCCGGCATGGACCGTCCTCAGGCGAGTGCGGCTATCGACTGGGTCGTGGGTACGTAGTGGTCGACCAGCAGGGCCGCGAAGATCCACAGCAGCCAGGTCACCGAGAAGCGGAACACGCGCATCGGCAGCTCCTGCCGGTCCGTGAACTTCATCGCCAGCGCGTAGTAGAGGAAGATGCCGTTCAGCACGAGCGCGGTGACCAGGTAGATGAGGCCGCTCATGCCCGTAACGAAGGGCATCAGCGTCACCAGCACGAGCAACACCGTGTAGAGCAGCACCTGCAGGCGCGTGTAGGCGACGCCGTGGGTGACCGGCAGCATCGGTATCCCGGCGCGCGCGTACTCGTCCTTGCGGGCGATCG
>CAZRLI010000267.1:0-3293 GCA_964600535.1 uncultured Steroidobacteraceae bacterium
AGCAGGCCGACCACTTCGCCGCTCGCCACCTCGAGCGACAGGTCGGTGATGATGCGGCGCTTGCCGTAGCTCTTGGCGAGGCTTGCCGCCGAAAGGCGCATCATGGGCGGGGCACGTCCTTGTTCTCGTTGCCGGGGTGTATGGTGATCCGCACCCGGCCGCTGCTGCCGGGCTGCGCCTCGGCAAGCACGCGCTGGTCGCGCAGGTTGTAGACGAGTTCCTCGCCGCTGATCTCGTTGCGGCCGTCGCTCAACCAGGCGTCCCCCGTGAAGGTCACGCGGTCGCTCGCAAGATCGTAGACGATCGTCGTCGCGCGGCCATGCGCCCGGCCCGGCGAGCGCGCGAGCTGCTGCTCGAAGCGCGCCGGTTGGCCGTTGATGGTCGCGACGCGCAGCAGGTTGTCGCGAAACTGCACGCGCGCCTCGTCGGATTCGAGCACGCCGCCCTCGCGCTCGATGCGCACGTGCCCGGTGAAGACCCAGGTCGAATCGCGGAAGTCGAGCCCGGTCGCCCGCGCGCTGTCGGCCGCAACGCGCGCCGTGCCCTGCGTGATCACGACGTCGCGGAATACCACCGTGTTGCTGCGATAGTCGACGTCGGAGGAGGCCGCATCGACATTGATCGGCAGGTTGCGCATCGTGGCCGTGGGCACGGCTTCGGTCGCCGGCTCGACGGCAGCGGCGCCGGCCATCGAGCAAGCGAGCGCGGCGGACAGCAGCGCGCGCAGGGCCACGCGCGGGTCATTGCGGCAGGAATCGGCCATTGACCCTCGATTCTAGCCGAAGGGTCTCGGCCCTGAGGTCGGCCCGCAGGCCGAGGGCCGCAAGCCGGTGGCCCGACCAGTCGATGGTGACGCGGGCTGGCGTCGAGGCCACTTCCTTCGTCGTATCGAAGGCGAGGTGGCTGGTCTCGACGCGCGCGGGGGTCCCACCGTCCTCGAGCGTGCCCTCGAGCGTCACGTTGCCGTCGAGCTCGATGACGTCGCGGCCCGGCGGCACCGTGCCGGTGGCAGCGCGCGCCTGCCAGAGGCTGCCGCCCCGTCCCCGGTAACGCAGGGCGGGGCGGGTCAGCGTGATGGTGGCGTCGTCGGGCGGTTGCTGGATCAGGTCGGCCTCGAGCCAGTACCGGGGCCGCCCATCGTCGCCGGTCTCGATGATCTGCGCGTCGCGGGCCGAGTAGCCGGGGTCGGCCTGGTCGGTGCTGTCGGCGAGGCTTGCGTCCGCGACGCGCGCGCCGCGGTTGGCGAGCAGGGTCGCGATCAGCAGCGCGACGGCCACGGACCCGAGCAGCCAGCGTGCCATCACGGGCGGCCGCGTGCCGCGACCAGCCGGTCGCACACTTCGCGCACCGCGCCCGCGCCGCCGCCTGCGCGGGTGACGTGGTGGGCTGCGCGGCGCGCCGCAGCGTGCGCGCCCGGCACGGCGAAAGCGAGGCCGACCGCGCGCATCACCGGCACGTCCGGCGTATCGTCGCCCACCGCCGCACAGTCACGCGGCGCGATCCCGAGGCGCGCGCACAGGCGCCGCAGCACCGCGAGCTTGTCCGTGACGCCCTGGAACACATGGCGGATGCCGAGCTCGCGGCAGCGCCTGCGAACCGCCGGCGAATCGCGGCCGGAAATGACGGCAACCGCGATGCCCGCCTGCTGCACCTCGCGCAGGCCGTGCCCGTCGAGGACATGGAAAACCTTGAGTGCCTCGCCGCGCGGGCCGTAAAAGAGGCGGCCGTCGGTGAGCACGCCGTCCACATCGAGCACGAGCAGGCGTACCGCCCGTGGAGCTTGCGACCGGCGCGCCACGGGCTACATGACCCCGGCGCGCAGCAGGTCGTGCACATTGAGCGCGCCGATCAGGCGGCCCGCCGCATCGACGACCGGCAGCGCCGTGATCTTGTGCATCTCCATCAGGTGCACCGCCTCGGCGGCCAGCTCGCGTGGCCCGATGGCCTTGCCGGGCGCCGTCATCACCGCCGACATGCGGGTGGTGCGCACATCGATCGGCTGGTCGAGGATGCGGCGCAGGTCGCCATCGGTGAAGACGCCGAGGCTCCGTCCGGCACCGTCGACGACCACGGTCATGCCGAGGCCCTTGCGCGACATCTCGACGAGCCCTTCCTTCAGCGGCGCTTCCGGCGCGACCCGCGGGACGTCGTCGCCCCTGCGCATGACATCCTCGACATGCAGCAGCAGGCGCCGGCCGAGCGCGCCGCCGGGGTGCGAACGGGCGAAGTCCTGCGCGGTGAAGCCGCGCGCCTCGAGTACCGCCACCGCGAGCGCATCGCCCATCGCCAGGCTCACCGTCGTGCTGGCGGTCGGCGCGAGGTTGAGCGGACAGGCTTCCTCCGGCACGCTGATGTCGAGGTTGACGGCGGCCGCGCGCGCCAGCGTGGAATCGGGGTTGCCGGTCATCGCGATCAGTGGCACGCCGAGCCGCGACAGGTGCGGCAGCAGGATCACGACCTCGGGCGTCTCGCCGGAATTGGAGATCGCGAGCACGGCATCGCCGCGGGTGATCATGCCGAGGTCACCGTGGCTCGCCTCGGCCGGATGCAGGAAGAACGAGGGCGAACCGGTGCTGGCGAGTGTCGCGGCGACCTTGCCGCCGACGTGCCCCGACTTGCCCATCCCGGTGACGACGATGCGGCCCGTGCAGGCGAGGCACAGGCGGCAGGCCGCGGCGAAGCGCGCGTCGAGCCGGGCGAGCATCGATTCGACCGCGGTCGCTTCGATTTGCAGGGCCCGGCGCCCGGCGGCGAGCAGCGCGGCGTCGGCAGCCCCGGGTGGTGAAACGGCGTCCGATGCGGCATTCATGGATCGCCATGATACCGCCACGGCCCGCAACTCTTTACTATTGCGTGATGCAGACCAGTGAAATCGCCGAACTGATCAGGGCCGCCCTGCCGGGCGCGCGGGTGCAGGTCGAATCGGAAGACAATGTGCATTTCGCCACGCGGGTGGTGGCGGCGGCGTTCGCCGGCAAGCGCGTGCTCGCCCGCCACCAGATGATCTACAGTGCGCTCGGTGCGCGCATGGGCAACGAGATCCACGCGCTGTCGATCGACGCGCTGACCCCGGAGGAGGCGGCCGCGCGGGGCGCAGGCTAGTCGCATGGACAAGCTGCAGATCCAGGGAGGCAAGCCGCTCGAGGGCGAGGTCCGCATCTCGGGCGCGAAGAACGCCGCGCTGCCGATCCTCGCGGGCACGCTGCTCGCCGACAGCACGGTGACCGTCGCGAACGTCCCGCACCTGCAGGACGTCACGACCATGATCGAACTGCTCGGTCGCATGGGCGTCG
>CAZRLI010000268.1:0-3289 GCA_964600535.1 uncultured Steroidobacteraceae bacterium
CGGCGTCGGCAATACCGCGATGGATTGCTGCCGCACCTCGCTGCGGCTCGGCGCGCAGCACGTGAAGGTGATGGCCCGCAAGCCGCGCCAGTTCTTCAAGGCCTCGGCCTGGGAGCTCGACGACGCGGAGGAAGAGAGCGTCGAGATCGTCGTCAACCGCTCGCCGAAGCAGTTCGTCGTCGAGAATGGCAGGCTCAAGGGCATGCTGTTCGACGTGATGGAATACGACATCGACGCGGCCGGCCGCATCACCGCCGAGCGCGTCAGCGGCGAGGAGTTCCTGGCGGCCGACGATGTCATCCTCGCGATCGGCCAGGAAAACGCCTTCCCGTGGATCGAACGCGACCTCGGCATCGAATTCGACAAGTGGAGCGTGCCGAAGGTCGATGCAAAGACCTTCCAGTCCACGCGCCCCGAGGTCTTCTTCGGCGGCGACGCGGCGTTTGGGCCGAAGAACATCATCTGGGCGGTCGAGCACGGCCACCAGGCCGCGATCTCGATCCACCGCCATTGCCAGGGCGAGTCGGTCGCCGAGCGGCTCGCGCCGGGAATCAACCTGCAGAGCCGCAAGATGGGCATGCACGAGTGGTCGTACTCGAACGACTACAACCCGGTGGAGCGGCGCCTGATGCCGCACGTATCGCTCAAGGAGCGTTTCAAGAAGCTCAACATCGAGGTCGAGCTCGGCTTTACGGCGGAGCAGGCCGCCGCCGAGGTGCAGCGCTGCCTCAACTGCGACATCCAGACCGTGTTCGAGGCGAAGCTGTGCATCGAATGCGACGCCTGCATCGATATCTGCCCCACCGACTGCCTCACCATCACCGCGGGCGGCGAGGAGTCCGAGTTGCGTACGCGCCTGCGCGCGCCGGCGAAGAATCTCGAGCAGCCGCTCTATGTCTCCGGGCCGCTCAAGCAGACCGGCCGCGTGATGGTGAAGGACGAAGACCTCTGCGTGCACTGCGGCCTGTGCGCCGAGCGTTGCCCGACGGCCGCCTGGGATATGCAGAAGTCGTACGTGGCGTGGCCGCACGCCGAGGATCAAGCGCCAACATGCCAGCCGTCCCTGCCCAAGATCGCGTAAACGACTTCGTCATCAAGATCGCGACGGTGAACGGCACGGGCTCCGCCAGTGCCAACACCCTGCTGATGAAGGCGATATTCCGCAGCGGCATCCCGGTGATGGGGAAGAACTACTTCCCGTCGAACATCCAGGGCCTGCCGACCTGGTACGAGATCCGCGTGACGAAGGACGGCCACGTGGCGCGCTCCGGCCGCGTCGACATCATGGTCGCGATGAACGCCGAGACCTACGGCAAGGACGTCCGCGAGGTCGCCCCGGGCGGCTGGCTGATCTACGACTCGACCTGGCCGCGCCCGGCGCTGTTCGCCCGCGAAGACGTCACCGTGATCGGCGTGCCGCTCGCCAGGCTCTGCAACGAGAACTTCAACGGGGTGCGTACCCGCATCCTGATGAAGAATATCTGCTACGCGGGCGTGCTCGCGGCGCTGCTCGACCTCGACCTCGCGCGCATGCGCGAGCTGCTCGCCGAGACCTACGCGAAGAAGCCGCAGCTGGTCGACAGCAACATGAAGGCGATCCAGCTGGGCTACGACTACGCCAAGCAGCACTTCGCCTGTCCGTTGCCGCTGCGCTGTGCGCCGATGGACAAGACCGCGGGCCACATCCTGATCGATGGCAACACCGCCGCGGGCCTCGGGGCCATGTACGCCGGCGCCACCGTCGGTGCCTGGTATCCGATCACACCCTCGACTTCGCTGATGGACGCGTTCAAGGCCTTTTGCGACAAGTGGCGCGTCGACCCGGCCACGGGCCGCAGGAATTTCGCCTTCATCCAGGCCGAAGACGAACTTGCCGCCATCGGCATGGTGCTCGGCGCCTCCTGGAACGGCGCGCGGTCGTTCACCGCGACATCGGGCCCCGGTATTTCGCTGATGAGCGAGTTCCTCGGGCTTGCCTACTATGCCGAAATACCGGCAGTGATCTTCGACGTGCAGCGCGTCGGCCCTTCGACCGGCATGCCGACCCGCACGCAGCAGTGCGACCTGCTGATCTGCGCCTACGCCTCGCATGGCGACACCAGGCACGTGTGCGTCTATCCCGCGAACCCGGAGGAGAGCTTCTACTTCTCGGTCGCGGCCTTCGACCTCGCCGAGTGCCTGCAGACCCCGGTCATGGTGCTGCTCGACCTCGACATCGGCATGAATGACTGGATGTGCCGCGAGCTCAAGTGGGACGATGCGTGGCAGCCGGACCGCGGCAAGGTGTTGCCGCTCGAGGAGGTCCTCAAGCTCGAGAAGTTCCATCGTTTCCTCGACAAGGACGACGACGGCATCCCCTACCGCACCTTGCCGGGTGTGCATCCGAAGGCGGCCTATTTCACGCGCGGTTCCGGCCACAACCAGTTCGGCGCCTATACCGAGGATTCCGCCGAGTACCAGGTCGTCGTCGATCGCCTGGTGCGCAAGTTCCACACCGCGCGCAGCTTCGTGCCGCGGCCGGTGTTCGAGCTGGCTGATGCACGAACCGAGGTCGGCATCGTGGCGGCCGGCAGCAGCGACGGCGCGGTGCGCGAGGCGATCGCGGTGCTGCGCGACATGGGGATCAGCGTCGACTACATGCGGGTGCGCGCGTTCCCGTTCAACGACGAGGTCGACAGGTTCCTCGACAGCCACCGGCTGCTGTTCGTGGTGGAGCAGAATCGCGATGCGCAGTTGCGTTCGCTCCTCACGCTCGAAACGCCGGTCGAGAAGGCGAGGTTGCGCTCGCTGTTGCACTACAGCGGCCTGCCGATTTCCTCGAGCTTCATCATCGAAGGCGTGCTCGCCGAGGTCGCGCCGAAGCCGCTGCGCAGCGTGGCGCCGCAGGGAGCCTGACATGACCTTCATCCCGAAGCCGAAAGTCCGCCACCCCTCGTTGCCGCGCAATGCGCTCGGCCTCACGCGGCGCGACTACGAGGGCGCGCTGTCGACGCTGTGCGCGGGTTGCGGCCACGACTCGATCACTGCGGCGCTCACCGAAGCGATCTGGGGGCTGTCGCTCGAGCCGCAGAACATCGCCAAGCTCTCTGGAATCGGCTGTTCGTCGAAGACCACCGCCTACTTCGTCAGCGGTGCCCACGGCTTCAATTCGGTGCACGGGCGCATGCCCTCGATCGCGATGGGCGCGAACGCGGCGAACCGCAAGCTGCATTACATCGGCGTATCGGGCGATGGCGACACGCTGTCGATCGGGCTCGGGCAGTTCTGCCACGCGATCCGCCGCAACCTG
>CAZRLI010000269.1:0-3283 GCA_964600535.1 uncultured Steroidobacteraceae bacterium
CTTCACTTCGCCGATCCGCCGCTATCCCGACCTCGTCGTGCATCGCACGCTGAAGGCCGTGCTCGGCGTGCCGCCACCGGTCGGCGTGGCCTACGGCGAGGAGGAGTTGTCGCGCCTCGGCGAGTCGACCTCGCAGCTCGAGAAGCGCGCCGACGAGGCCGACCGCTACGTCGACCTCTTCCTCAAGTGCAGCTGGCTGCGCGAGCGGCTCGGGCAGACCTTCGATGGGCTGGTCACGGCGGTCGTCGAGTTCGGCTGCTTCGTGCAGTTGCTCGAGGTGGCGGCGGATGGCCTGCTGCATACGGCCGCGCTGGCCGACGACATCTATGAGATGGACGCCGGCGGGCACGCGTGGATCGGGCGCAAGTCGAAGCGCCGCCTCGGGCTCGGCGAGCGCATCCGCGTGGTCGTGACGAACGCGAATCCGGTCGAGGGGCTGATCGACCTCGAGCTCGCCTGATCAAATGACGCGCAGCGTGATGGCCTTCAGCACGGCGCGCGTCCGGTCACGGGTGCCGAGCTTCGCGAGGATGGCCGAAACGTAGTTCTTGACCGTTCCCTGCGCGAGAAACAGCGAGCGCGCGATCTCCCGGTTCGAGTAGCCACCGGCGAGGAGCCGCAGCACTGCGACCTCGCGCTCACTGAAAGCGGCCGTCGGCGCATCGGCCTCGTGGTACCGATAGCGCGCGCGCACGGGTTCCGTGCTGACCGGTTGCAGCAGGCTCTCGCCCGCGGCGATGCGCACGATGGCATCACGCAGTTCGCCCGGCGACGCATCCTTCAACAGGAAACCCCGTGCGCCGGCCGTCGTCGCGCGCAGCAGCAGCCCGGGCTCGTCGAATGTCGTCAGCAGGAGCACCGGGGTGGAATCGCCCCGCGCGCGCAGGGCTTCGAGCGCCTGCAGGCCATCGAGGCCCGGCATGCGCACGTCACAGAGCACGACATCGACGGCCAGCCCGGCCATGCGTTCGATCAGTTCCTGGCCGTCGCCGGCCTCGATGGCGACGACGACGCCCTGGCCTTCGAGCAACGCGCGCAAGCCGGCGCGCACGATCGCCTGGTCGTCGGCGAGTGCCACACGGGGCGCGGCCGTACTCACGCCGGCAGGCTCACGTCGATGCGCAGTGCGCCCGTGGCGCCCCTGCCGAGCGCGAGGGTGCCGCCGCGCTCCGCGACCCGCTCGCGCATGCCCGCCAGGCCATTGCCCTCGCGCAGCGGCACGCGCAGCTGCCCGTCATCCTCGATCTGGAGCCGGAGCGCGGCGGCGTGCATGGCGAGGTGCACGTTGACCGAGCCGGCACCGGCGTGACGGGCGCTGTTGGTCAGCGCTTCCTGCACGATGCGCAGTACGGCCTCGGCGAGCGCCGGGTCGGTGACGCGCACGTCGTCGCCCATTGCCAGCAGCAGGCGCGGCTTCGGCAGCGGTGCCGCGAGCGCGCGAATCGCGGTGGCCAGATCGAGGCTGCCACCGTCGCGCAGGGTGCGTACGACGCCGCGAATGTCGGCGAGCAGCTCCGCCGCGAGCCCGTGCGCGACCACGATTTCGCCGCGCCCGCGCAGCGCGGGATCGGCGGCCAGCGCGCGCAGGTTGAGGATGAGTGCGGTGAGCTTGTGCCCGGCCACGTCATGCAGTTCGCGCGCGACCCGCAGGCGCTCGGCATCGCGGGCGCGGTCGGCCAGCAGCGCGCGCGTGGCCAGCAGGTCCGCGTTGGCGAGGGTGAGGCGGTCCCGCGCGGCCTCGGCGCTGCGCGCCAGGCGCGCCACGAGTACCGCGAATGCCTGGAAGCTGAGATAGACCGTGATGATGAAGAGCGCCTTCCCGAGCGGGGCGCGCAGGGCAATCATGACGAGGGCGATGTTGATGGCGAGCCCGGCGATGAGCGCGACCCGCAAGGGAAAGCGCAGTGCGAGCTGGGCCGCGAGCACCACCAGGAGCGCCGGCACGGCGCCGTTGCCCGGCGCGAGCGCGACGAGCGCGAGTGCGGCCAGCGCTTCGACCAGCAGCCATGCCGCGAGCGCCCGCGAATCGTCCACGAGATTGCTGCACACGTACGCGACGGCGAATGCGCCCATCGCGAACCAGGCGGACAGCGCGCCGGCGCGCGGCAGCATCAGCCCGACAGCCGCCCAGCACAGCAGCGCCGGCAGGTTGAATGACAACGCGAGCGCGCGAATCAGCCGGCCCATGCGTGGATGCTGCGGGGCCGGCCGGGCGCAGGCAAGTTGGGCGGCGCCGAAAGTGACTTCCGGCACGTCGCCACGGTGACCGCCGGCACTGCGCGAGGCGGTTTCGCTGCGGCAGGCTTGCTGGCAGGGGCGTTCACCGCAAGGAGCTGCCATGACGATGTACCGTTTGCTCGTTTCCCTGCACGGCTTGATGGGCCTCGTGGCCCTCGTGACGTTCTGGACCACTGCCGCCATGCGCAAGGGGACGGCGCGGCACCGCCGCGTGGGCCAGGTCTTCCTGCTCTCGATGACCGGCATCCTTGCCACGGCGCTGCCGATGGCCTGGGTGATCCAGCGCAGCGGACGGCCGGTTGTCGCGGCCTTCCTCGCCTACCTCGCGGTCATCGTGGCCGCCGGCATCTGGCGCCAGTGGCGCGCGGTACGCGACCGGCGTCGTGCCGAGCGCTACACCGGCCCGGTATTCCAGGCACTCGCGCTGCTGTCCGTGGCGACCGGCCTCGCGGTGCTCGTGCTCGGCATCCGGCAAGGCTCGGCGCTGCTGACGGGCTTCTCCGCGATTGGCCTGTTCACCGGTGGCCAGCAGCTCTACACGCGCCTGCGCCGCGATCGGCTCACCGCGCGTTCGCAATGGTGGTTGACCGAACACTACTCGGCCGCCATCGGCAACGGCGCGGCCGTGCACGTCGCCTTCTTCGCGATCGGCCTGCCGCAGCTGTTGCCGGCGCTGGCTGGCAGCACCTGGCGCTACGTCGGCTGGTTCGCACCGGTCCTCGTGGGGCTTGCCGCCGTGCGCTGGCTCAACCGGAGGAGGCAGGCGTTCGGTTAAGCTTCGACGACCCATGAGCCAGCTCGAACGACTGTATGGCCTGCACGCGGTGCGCGCAGTACTGGCGCGCGATCCGGCGCGCGTCGTGCAGCTGGCGATAGCCGATCGGCGCGACGACCGGCGGGTCGCGCAGGTCGAAGCGCTCGCGCGGGCGGCCGGCGTTGCCGTGAAGAGGGTCGATGCGCAGGCGCTCGCGAAGCTTGCCGGGGAGGGCGTCCACCAGGGCGTGGTGGCCGAAGTGAAGCCCCTGCCGCCCTGGACGGAGGACGT
>CAZRLI010000270.1:0-3283 GCA_964600535.1 uncultured Steroidobacteraceae bacterium
ACGCTGGTTTGGCGGTTCATGTTCAACCCGCTCACCGGGGTGATCAATTACCTGCTCGTGGATGCGCTCAAGATCATCGATAAGCCTATCGCCTGGCTGGCCGATCCCGATACGGCGTTGCTCGGGGTTCTCATCGTGGGCATCTGGAAGTTCGTGCCCTTCATGGTGATCCTGTTTCTGGCGCGCTTGCAGACCACGCCCCTGGAGCTGTACGACCGCCCACGCAACGCGTTCGTGGCCGGCTTCATCGGCTCCCCCGCGATGAACTTCATCCCCGGGCAACTGCACCTGGACGGTCCCGCGCGCGTGGTGACCGACGATGGGCTGGTGCTCCCGTTGGGCAGCCGACCTCAGGCTGAGCACGGGACTCGGGTCGTCCTCGGCACCCGCCCGGAGCATTTCAGGCTGGACGAGTCGGGCGTCGCGTCCGAGGTGCTGGTCGTGGAACCCACCGGGTCGGAGACCCAGATCGCGGCGCGGTTCGGTGGCCACGACATCATCGCGGCGTTCCGCGACCGCGTGGATGCCCGACCTGGTGACCGCCTCTTTCTGTCGACCTTGCCGACGCGGGCGCACGTGTTCGATGCGGCCAGCGGAAGCCGGTTGGATTGACTCGGGCACAAGTTGGTCCCTGCTTCGCAGCCGGCGATTCGGACTCGGAAATCGAAGCGGTTCGGAGAGCCTCGCGGCGAGAACACCGTGTTTCCCGAACCGGCCTCCTCGCGCCGGGCAGCGTGAACTAGGATTCTCTGGACAGGCTCCCCGCGGAGCCTCGAGGAGCAGCCATGAGTCAGCGAGGGATCGTGTCGATCGTCAACGAGAAGTCGGGCATGGCGGCCATCCAGCTCGACGACGGCAGTTGCACGCTGGTGGACCTGCTCGGCACCGAGCCGGTAGGCGTGAACGATGCGCTGGAGGGCGAACTCGAGGTACTGGGTGAGGAAACGCTGCTCGACAAGCGCTCAGGCAGGAGCATCCCCGTCTTCATCCGCGCCTACCAGATCTCGCTGGAGGCGGCGCGCGACGAGATGTCCTGATGAAGGACGTCTCCCACGACAGGCATGCCGCGGCCACACACGGACCGGCCGGCGGGAGGCGCACCACACCTTCTCGTTCGGCTCGTTCAACGACCCGACGCGCATGGGATTCAGGGCGCTGCGGGTCATTCGAGATCCTGAGCTTCATTCTCGAAGGCTGGCTGGAGCACATCGACTCCGAAGGCAACCATCCTGACGCCGAGCAGGTGGCTCTGGTTCGACCTCGACTAGCGTCCGCGGGCCTCCGCGCCGCGCAGCGCGCCGGCAAGCGCGGCCAGTGCGCTCACGACGCCGACGACCGACTGCGAGGCCTTGGGGTCCTTCAGTTCTCCATCCGGACCGAACGCCTCGTGGGCCCGGCCGAGCGTGAACTGCTGCGGCACCACGACCATCTGGAACGCCATCTGCAGGTACTGGCGCAGGAAGTTGATCGACCGCAGGCCACCGTACAGCCCCGGCGAGGCGGACAGCAGGGCCACGGGTTTGCCGGCGGTGGCTTTCAATCCGTCCGGGCGTGAGTCGCCGGCGGGAACGCGCGAGAGCCAGTCGAAGGCATTGATGACCAGGGGGGGCGGAAACCCGTTGTACTCGGGCGTCACCACGAGCAGGCCGTCACTGTCGGCGATGGCGTCCCGCAGCTGGTGCGCTCCTGGTGGAACGCCCGAGGAGGCTTCCAGGTCGCCATCGTAGACCGGCAGCTCGAGCGCCCGCAGGTCCATCTGCGCGACCTGCAGCCCCAGGCTGCGGGCCTTTCCCGACGCGAACTGCGCCAGGGCCGCATTCAGTCCCCCCCGTCGGACGCTTCCGGGGATGACAAGGATTCGCTGCTCGTCCATCGATTTTCTTTCGTCGTGGGTGGCGCAAGGGGGTCTTGCGGCGGACATCCTAGCGGGCCTTGGCCTCGGCGCAGACGGCGGCGGGCGGCAACACGGACAGCGTCCCGCCGCCAGCGTGGCGCTGCACCGGGATCGCCGCCGTCGCGACCCGCTCCCAGGGCGGCTGCGCCAGCGCCTCCTGCAGGTGCTGCACGAAAGCCTTCACCTTGGGCGAGCGGGCCGATTCGCGCGGGTACACCGCGTGGATGGGCTCGTCGGCCGGCCGCCAGCCCGGCACCACCTCCACCAGCCGCGCGCCGGCCAGGTCATCCGCGATCGCGTACAGCGGCAGCACGGCCAGCCCGAGTCCACGCAGCGCCGCGTCGCGCAGCACATCCTCGCTGCCGGTGACGTAGCGCCGGCTTGCGCCTTGCGCCGCGCGTGCCGAATCGCCCTCCCTGCCGAAACCCGGCGCAGCGCCGACGCGGGACAGGCACGCGTGCCGGTCCAGGTCCTCGGGCGACCGCGGCAGCGCGTTGCGCGCCGCATAGCCGGGGCTGCAGCAGAGCACCCGGCGGCTCACGGCGAGGCGGCGGGCGATCGACCAGCTGTCGCCCAGCCGGCCCACCAGCACGCCGACGTCGTAGCGCCGGACATCGACATCGGCGGCGCTGTCGTCCAGGTCGAACACAAGCTCCACACGCGGGAGGCGCTCCGCGAAGTCGGCCGCCATCGCGGACAGCCAGCGCACGCCCAAGCATGTGGGCGCCACCACCCGCAGTTCACCGCAGGGGCCTTGCGGATGCCGCGCCAGCGATTCGGCCGCATCCCACAGGCAGTTCATCGCGCCGCGCGCCGACTCGTAGAACTGCCGCCCCGCCTCGGTCGGCTGGACCATCCGCGTCGAGCGGTAGAGCAGCCGCACCTCCATGCCGTGCTCCAGCTCGGTCAGGCGCTTGCTGATCACCGACTTGGACAGGCTCATGCGCCGGGCGGCGCCGCTGATGCTGCCCATCTCGACGACCCGCAGGAAGGCTTCGATGTTCTCAGTGCGCAGGTGCATGGAGCGCTCCGCTGCGACGCATGATGCCGCCGCTCGAGGACAGGGCGTTTCGAAATGAAGTGACGAGCTCGCTTCAGGCCAGCGCGATGGTCGTGTTCAGGCCTGCAGGCGACGTGACCGGGTCTTCGAACCAGCGCGCCGTCACAGTCTTGGTCTGGGTGTAGAACAGGACTGCCTGCTTGCCGTAGGGACCGAGCTCGCCGAGCTTGGACGCCCTCGAGCCGGTGAACGAGAAGGTCGGGACCGGCACCGGGATGGGCACGTTGATGCCGACCTGGCCGATGTCGATCTCCTCCTCGAAGCGCCGCGCCGCCGCGCCCGACTGCGTGAAGATGGCCGTGCCGTTGCCGTTGGGGTTGGCATTGATC
>CAZRLI010000271.1:0-3276 GCA_964600535.1 uncultured Steroidobacteraceae bacterium
CACCAACCCGGGCACCAACAGCTACAAGCGCCTGGTGCCGGGCTTCGAGGCGCCGGTGATGCTGGCGTACTCCGCGCGCAACCGTTCCGCGTCGATCCGCATTCCCTGGGTATCGAACCCGAAGGCGCGCCGCATCGAAGTGCGCTTCCCGGATTCCTCGGCGAACCCGTACTTCGCGTTCGCCGCGATGATGATGGCGGGCCTCGACGGCATCCAGAACAAGATCCACCCGGGCGATCCGGCCGACAAGGACCTGTACGACCTCGAGCCGGAAGAGGCCAGGGG
Source organism: uncultured Steroidobacteraceae bacterium (assembly GCA_964600535.1). Taxonomy (GTDB): domain Bacteria; phylum Pseudomonadota; class Gammaproteobacteria; order Steroidobacterales; family Steroidobacteraceae; genus CADEFQ01. The sequence goes on from CAZRLI010000271.1 coordinate 286, forward strand.
CATCCCGACGGTGTGCCATTCGCTGGACATGGCACTCGAGCACCTCGACAAGGACCGCGAATTCCTGACGCGCGGCGGTGTCTTCACGAACGACGTGATCGACGCCTACATCGCGCTCAAGGAACAGGAAGTCACGCGCTTTCGCATGTCGACGCACCCGGTGGAACTCGACATGTACTACAGCTGCTGATGGCGGGGTTGCAGGGGTGTCCCGGTTGACGGGACAAGGGCAGCCGGCGGCGGCGCTCGCGGGAGCGCCGCCGGCCGCTCCGCAGGCTGTGACCGCCGTTTGGTTCCCGGCGTCGCATGGGGCTATGCTCAAGTCCCATGCGCCGCCTGACATTTACCTTATTGCTGGTCGCATCCGGCGCGGCGTGCGCCGGCACGATGTACAAGTGGGTGGACCGCGACGGCACCATCCATTACTCGAGCCAGCCGGTCCCGGGCGCGACCGAAGTGCACATCGACTCCGCGCCGCCCGTGGGCGCCTCGGTGACGGACGCGGCGCGCTCGGTGGCGAGTGCGCCTGCCGCGCCGGCGGCCACCGCGCCATTCAAGTACGCGACTTGCGCCGTGACGAGCCCGACGAACGACCAGTCGCTGCCCAATGCCTTCACGGTTTCCGCCAGTTGGCAGATCGATCCGGCGCTACGCCCGGGCGACCGCGTGACGCTCGCGCTCGACGGCAAGCTGCTGCCCGGCGTGCCACCCGGCGCCACCAGCTTCACGATTTCGCCGATCGATCGCGGCACGCATACGCTGATGGTGAGCATCCTCGACGCGGACGGCCGGGGCGTGTGCCAGTCCGCGGGCGTCACCTTCCATGTGCGCCAGCCTTCGCTGCTCGCACCGAATCGCCGCCCGGCGCCCGCATCGCGGCCGCGCCCCACGACACCGCGGAGCTGAGCACCGCGGGAGGCCGCGATGGGCGTTGAGCACTCGCTGCCCTCGCCGCTCGCGCATTTCGATCCGGCCGACCTGCTCGACGCGCTCGAGACCGGCATCGTCGTGCTCGATCGGCAGCTGTGCGTCACCTATGCCAACGTGGCCGCGCAGGACCTCCTGGGCGCAGGCTTCGCGCGTGCGCGCGGCCGGCCGTTCACCGACCTGCTCGCCGATTCGAACGGGCTGCGCACGGTGCTGCGCCGTGCGCTCGAGAGCGGTGAGGCGTTCGCCGACCGCGAACTCACGTTCCGCCCCAGCGGTTCGGCGCGCGAGGCGCGCATCGTCGACCTCACGGTGACGCCGCTCGAGGGCACCATCACGGGCTCGCACCTGTTGCTCGAGCTGGCCGACGCCACGCAACGCCAGCGCATCACCCGCGAGGCGGACCTGCTGGCGCGCCTCGAAGGCAGCCGCCTGATGATCCGCCAGCTCGCGCACGAGATCCGCAACCCGCTCGGCGGCCTGCGCGGCGCGGCGCAGTTGCTCGAGCGCGAGCTCGGGGACGACGGGCAGCGCGAGTACACGGGCGTGATCATCAAGGAGGCGGACCGGCTCACCGCACTCGTCGACTCGATGACCGGCCCGGCACGACCGCTGCAGAAATCCCGCACCAATGTGCACGAGCTGTGCGAACACGTCTTCACGCTGCTGCGCAGTGAAGCGGGCCGCGGCGTGCAGCTCGCGCGCGACTACGACCCGAGCCTGCCCGATGCGGCGCTCGACCGCGACCAGATCGTGCAGGCGCTGTTGAACCTCGCGCGCAATGCACTGCAGGCCGTGGGGGACCACGGCCGCATCACGCTGCGCTCGCGCGCGCTGCCCGGTGCGATGGTCGGCGCGACGCGCCACCGGCTGGTCGGCTCGCTGCAGGTCGAGGACAACGGCCCGGGCGTGCCCGATGAGCTGCGCGCGAGCATCTTCCTGCCGCTCGTGACCGGCCGTCCGACCGGCAGCGGGCTCGGCCTCGCCGTGGCGCAGGATATCGCGACCCGGCACGGTGGCCTGGTCGAGTTCGACAGTGCGCCGGGCCGCACGCTCTTCACCCTGCTCGTGCCGATCACGGAGGCCACATGACGCCGCCGCTGCGAGTCTGGCTCGTCGACGACGATGCCTCGATCCGCTGGGTGCTCGAGCGCGCGCTGCGCGGCGGCGGCATGCTGCCGCGCGCCTTCGAATCCGCCGAGAGCGCGCTCGCTGCGCTGCGCAGCGAGATACCCGACGTCCTGATCACCGATATCCGCATGCCGGGTGCGAGCGGCCTCGAACTGCTGCAGCGCATCCGCGAGGGCTGGCCGGCATTGCCGGTGATCGTGATGACGGCGCACTCGGACCTCGGCAGCGCGGTGTCGGCCTATGAAAGCGGTGCCTTCGAGTACCTGCCAAAGCCCTTCGACGTCGACCAGGCGGTCGAGCTGGTGCGCCGGGCCGCGCAGGCGCAGGCGCGCGACGGCGACAGCGCCGCGGGCGCGCCCCGGATACCCGAACTGCTCGGTCGCGCGCCCGCCATGCAGCAGGTGTTCCGCGCGATCGGGCGCCTGTCGCGCTCGAGCGTGAGCGTGCTGGTGACCGGCGAGTCGGGCACCGGCAAGGAGCTCGTGGCGCGTGCCCTGCACGAACACAGCCCGCGCGCCGCGCAGCCGTTCATCGCCCTGAACACCGCGGCGATCCCCTCCGAGCTGCTGGAATCCGAACTCTTCGGCCACGAGAAGGGTGCATTCACGGGTGCCGACGCGCTGCGCCGCGGTCGCTTCGAGCAGGCGAACGGCGGCACCCTCTTCCTCGACGAGATCGGCGACATGCCGACCTCGCTGCAGACGCGCCTGCTGCGCGTGCTGGCCGAGGGCGAGTTCTATCGCGTCGGCGGCCAGGCGCCGGTGCGCGTCGACGTGCGGGTCATCGCCGCGACCCACCAGGACCTCGACGCGCGCGTGCGCAATGGCCAGTTCCGCGAAGACCTCTTCCACCGGCTGAACGTGATCCGCATCGAGCTGCCGCCGCTGCGGGCGCGGCGCGAGGACGTACCGGACCTGCTTGGCCACTACCTGC
>CAZRLI010000272.1:0-3272 GCA_964600535.1 uncultured Steroidobacteraceae bacterium
ACGCGCTCCCGTCGCTTGCGCAAGCCAGAGCCAGCCGACCAGCATCAGCAGCGTCCAGACGAATTGCAGCGCGTGCCCGCCGCCCCAGAACAGGATCTCGAAGTAGGTCTGGGCATCGAGCGTGCGAGGCACCAGCCAGAGCGACGCAGCGAAGGAGATCACCGCGACGGCGCCGGCCACCACGCTCGCATTGAAGCCGAAGCGCAGTGCCCCTTCCTCGGCCAGGCCCGGGCCGATCGGTCGCGTGGAGAAAAGGCCGCGCAACACGAGCGCCGCGCCACCGAGTCCGAAAGTCGCGAGGCCGGTGAGAAAGATCGGGCCGTCGACGACCGGAATGTAGTTCGCCATGATTGGCTGGCCCTGGTCGGTGAAGGGCGCGACCGTCATCAGCACGGTTCCGGCCGCGCCCAGGCACAGCGCGAGCCACGCCAGGCCGGTCGCCTGTGCCGAGCCGCTGAGGGTCCAGAGCATGCCGGCGAGCGCCACGAGCCAGACGAGCACGGAGAGATTCACATGCACGATCAGCGCGACCTGGAAGAAATTGGCCACGGGCAGCCACTGGTTCAGCTGGGGCGTGCGGGACAGCACCAGCAGCACCGCAAACACTCCCGAACCGGCGAGCGCGAGCAGGCCGAGCCACAGCCAACCCCGGGCGAGGCGCGCGAGTGCCGGCTGCCGGACGAGCAGCGCAGGGCCAGGACCGGCTGCACCGGCGGGAGCAAGCAATGTCTCCAGCGGGCGGCTCATCGAAAGATGATTCCCCCGCGGCTGCGGTCGAAATCGATGACCAGGACCTGCGACGGGCGCAACTCCACGGGGGTCGCTGCGCGATGGTTGAAGCCTTCATCGCCCGCCTGGTCGCGCAGCCGCACGACGATTTCGTGGCGGCCGGCGGTCGTCACCAGCCGGTGGTAGAGCGTGGCGCGACCGTCGCGCGCCAGCCCGGAAGGCTGGGCAACCTGCCGCAGCACCTGCCGCCCGTCCACGTCGACCTCGGCGACGAGCGCGGCGCGCTCGCGCTCGCAGAGCATCGGCGCGCGCATGTTGGGGGGCAATTCCTCGAGCTCCGCCCGCGTGCGCTGCCTGCAGGGCTGGATGAGCTGCGGCTCATGGACGATGCTCAGCTTGATCAGCGCCTGGTCGGGCGCGATCTGGTGATAGACCGGCCATTTCGAGAACCGGACCAGCACCATGGCCAGCACGGCGTACAGCACCATCTGCCCGGCCAGGGAAGTGGCATCGAGTCTCGCGCGTTGCCCGGTCATGCGGGGGGCTCAATGTACCGCGGCACGGCGGGCGGCCCGCGCCCTGCGCCATTCCGAGACTGCAAACCACAGCATCGCCGCGATGAAGGTCAGGCCACCGGCAATTTCGATGTATAGCGCATAGCTGGCCCGGTACCTGCCGGTGACGGGATCGTAGACCGAGCACAGGATGCGCACGCGGTCGAGCAGATCGCCGAAACCCGAGGCGTCCTGCAGCATCCTGCCGGCGATCAGCCGCCTGAGGGGCTCGCCGAGGGATTCCGCAGCGAAGGCGTCACCCACGACCTGCTGGCGGATGCGCCCCTGCGCATCGAGGATGCTGACCTGCAGCGTGTGGTCGAAGCCGCCCGACGTGGCGGCGTAGCTGAAGCCGAAGTCCCTGGCGAGCGCAGCGACGTCCTCGCGCCGAGGGCTGAGGAATTCCCAGTTGGCATCGCGGATGCGCCGCTGTGCCGCGAAGCTGCGCAGCGCCGCAGGGGTATCCGTCGGCTGATCGAAGCCGATGCTGACGACCTGGAACTGGCCTGTGCCGAATCGGTCACGCATTGCGTCCACGGCAGTGCGCAGCACCAGCGTGCTGTTCGGGCAGACCTGGAAGCATCCCGTGTAGATGAAATTCACGAGCAGCGGCTTGCCGCGGTAGTCCGACAGCCGCACCACGCGCTCGCGGCGGTCGCGCATCGGAAAGTCTCCCGGAATATTGCCGACGGCTGCGCGGCTGGCAGCCAGCACGACCTGCGGGTCGAGGCTGTCGCGGCCCGGCGGCGTGGCCGCACCGGACTCGCCGCACCGCGCTGCCGGCGCCAGCAGCACGGCAAGGCCGATCAGCATGCCTGCATGCCGGTTCGCGCCGGTGTGGATCAGCTCAAGCCCCATACCGTGGACAGGTATTTCCAGTTCACGAAGTAGTAGAGTACGAACGCGACCAGGAAAACCATCGCCAGCATGAAAGTGCCAGGGGCGGCAAAGCCCTGCGAGCCATAGGTCTGCGCCACGGCAGCCGGCGCCATCAACGGGGTCGGCCTGCCCGAGGCGCTGGCGGCGCCGCTGTCGACCCGCTTGCCCCACAGGAGGGAACCGACGGTGACGTAGATGTAGATGGCTCCACCGAGGATCGCCGCGACGGCCGAGATGCCAACGAGGCCCATCATCAGGTACGCCGCGCCCGGCCACTCATAGGCCATCGGCATGCCCGAGAAGGCCATGTCCCAATGACGGCGCGAGACGCCAAGCGTGCCGGCGCCCATCATGACGAGGCAGAAGAAGTACATCGAGAAGCCGAAGAGGTAGGGCTGCAGGCGCGCGAGGCCAGGATTGATCATTTCCCGCTTGAACAGTACCGGTATCAGGTAATAGGTCAGCGCCATGAAGGTCAGGGTCGTGCCCACCACCACGGTCGCGTGGAAATGCCCGGGCACGTAGATGGTGTTGTGGATGATCATGTTCAGCTGCTCGGTTCCCATCATCACGCCGGAGATGCCGCCGAGGAAGCCGAAGCCGATGATCGCGATGAACACGCCCGAGAAGGTGGGGTTGCCCCAGGGCGCGCGGCGCAGCCATTCGTACAGACCGCGCGTGTAGCCCTTCTGGCGTTGCGCCACTTCCATGGCGCCCGGCACCGTCAGCCCGTGGATCATCGAGGCGAGCACCGCGAAATACATGAAGTAGCTGGTGTTGACCACCTTCCAGTTGGTTGACAGGCCCGGGTCGGCCAGCAGGTGGTGCGCGCTCGCGAGCTGCAGGAAGAGGATGTAGAGCAGGAACGCTCCGCGGCTGACCCGTTCCGACATCGGCTTTGCACCGAACACGAGCGCTGCCACCAGGTACCAGATCGAGACGTGCGCCGCCACGTTGATCTGCTGCGAGGAGTGGCCGAATGCCCACCAGATCATGCGGTAGGCCAGCGGATCGACCTTGTCTATGACGCCAAGCGACAGCAGCCAGGTCGGGATCAGGATGATGGCGCCCGAGGCGATCGTGAACACCGCGATGATGGCCGCGGTGATG
>CAZRLI010000273.1:0-3269 GCA_964600535.1 uncultured Steroidobacteraceae bacterium
GGTCCGCACGAAAGTCAGCGCCATCAGCTGCAGTGCCAGGCGCGTGTGCTCGCCACCGGCGTAGCCGTCGATGGCTCGCAGCAGGTCCGGCAATTCCTTCGCCGTGACGCGCGGATAGTTGCGCTTCTTGCGGGCCGTGAGGATGTCGGAGGGCTTCACCTCGGCCACCGGGTTGCGTGGCGCGAGGTCGTTGGCCACGGCGTAGCGCATGATCTGCCCGCAGTTCTGCAGCAGCCGCCGCGCGATCTCCGCGGCCCCACGCCGCTCAACCTTGCGCACGGCATCCCGGAACTCGGCGGCCGTCAGCTCCGCCACGGGACGGGCACCAATGTCGGGAAAGACGTCGCCCTCCAGCCGGGTGACCACGTAGTCCACGTACCGCTCGGACCGACCCGGCCGCCAATGGGCAAGCCAGGCACGCGCCACGGTCTCGAAGTCCCGGCTCACGGCCTGCTTCGCCGCGCCCGGGTCGATACCCTCGGCGAGCTCGCGCCGCGCCTCGTAGTGCCGCTCCCTCGCTCGCGCCAGCGGTACGTCGGGATAGGTCCCAAGTGCCAGCGTCTTCTGTTTGCCGTTGAATCGATAGTTGAAGCGCCAATAGCGCCCGCCGTTGGGATTGACCTGAAGGTACAGCCCTCGTGAATCGGCGAGCTTGTAGGGATTCTCCGTGGCTCTCGCAGCGCGAACCTTGGTGTCCGTCAGCATTTGATGGTATCTCCCGGCGTCACCGGTGCAGATACCCTCAAAAGTACCAGCACCTCGTTGAGACATACCGAGAGCTTGGGAGACGCCGTGAGACCGCAAAACCCTGAGTTTCACGGCATTTTCGGCATTTCCCGTATCGCCCGAGCCGGCGTGAGACCAGTAATTGGCGGAAGGGGTGGGATTCGAACCCACGAACACCGTGAGGTGTTGCCGGTTTTCAAGACCGGTGCGTTCAACCGCTCCGCCACCCTTCCGCGCGCGGTGCGACCGCTATGGTCGCAAATTCGCCCCGCGCGACGCCAGCGCGGGTCAAGGCGCCGGCGCGCGTCGGTCCTGTGGTTCGAGAATGGCGCTGAAGATGTGCGTCAGCGCCGACTTCAGCAGCTTGCGGTCGAGCGCCGGCTCGCGTGCCTCGCGCACCTTGAGGCCCTCGAACAGGCACATCAGCATCAGGGCACGTTCCGCCGCGACCGCCTTCGGCACGCCGTAGCCGCCCTGCTCGCGGCTGCGTTCGAGCACCTGCCTGAGCGCCGCACGTACGCCCGCGTCGGAGGCCTGCGCGGCGGCGGCGATCTGCGGGTCGCGGGTCGCCTCGGCGGACAGCTCGAGGAACAATGGCGGGCTGATGCGCTCGCCGTCACCCGGCCCATGGGCGTCGTAGGCACCCGCGAGCGCGGCCGCGAGGTCAGTGGAAGTATGCAGTTCGCCGATGCGCTCGCGCGCGACCTCGAGCTGCTGCCCGATGATCGCGAGGATGATCTCGTTCTTGCCGCGAAAATAGCGATAGATGAGGCCGGGGCTCATGTTGGCGGCCTGCGCGATCGCCGCCATGCTCGCCGCATGAAAGCCGCTCTTGACGAAACACTGCTGCGCGGCGCGCAGGATGCGCTGCCGCTGGACCGCCGCGCGCCCCTCGCCTGCCGACGCCCTGGCCGGGGAATGGCCGTTCATCGGCTGGCCTCGTGCCAGCCGCCCCCGAGCAGCTTGTAGAGGAGCACCCGGTTGGACTGTTCGGCGAGCTGCGTCGTGATCAGCGTCTGCTGCGCACCGTACAAGGTGCGCTGCGAATCGAGCAGCACCAGGTAACTGTCGCGCCCGCTCTCGTACCGCACGCGCGAGAGCTCATCGGCCCGGGTCGCGGCCGCCACCAGCGCCTCCTGCGACGCCTTCTGCTCGGCGAGCGTGTGGGTGAGCGCGAGCGCATCGGCCACTTCGCTGAAACCGCCCTGGATCGCCTTTTCGTATTGCGCGAGCGCGATGTCGCGATCGACGTTGGCCGACTTCAGGCTGGCGACATTGCGCCCGCCCGTGAAGATCGGCAGGTTCAGCTGCGGCGAGAAACTCCAGACGCGCGTCCCGCTGTCGAACACCGTCGAGAGCTCATCGCTGGTGTAGCCGGCGCTGCCGGTGAGGCTGATCGAGGGAAAGAAGGCCGCCCGCGCCGCACCGACGTTGGCGTTCGCCGCCCGCAGCAGGCGTTCGGCCTGCTGCACATCCGGTCGGCGCAGCAATACCTCCGACGGCAGCCCGGCGGGCAAGGCACCGAGCCCGCTCACGTGCAGGTCGAAGCGCGCCGGCAGCAGCGCCGGATCGATCGGCGCGCCGACCAGCAACGTCAGCGCATTGATGTCGCCGGCCACCTGGCCGGCGTAGCGCGCGGCGTCGGTGCGCGCGGTTTCGACCGCCGTCTGTGCCTGGCTCACGTCGAGCGCCGAGACCGCGCCCAGGTCATGCCGCTTGACGGTGAGCTCGAGCGCCTGCTGCCGGTTCGCCAGGGCTTCCCGCGCCACCCGCTGCAATTCGCGGTCGGCACCCAGGGTGAGATACGCATTGGCGATCTCCGCCACGAGCGAGAGCTGCGCGGCGCGCTGCGCGGCCTCCTCGGCAAAGTAGCGCTGCAACTGCGCCTCGGAGAGATTGCGCACGCGCCCGAAGAGGTCGAGCTCGAAGCCCGCAACGCCGGCGGTCACGCGCGCCTCGTCCGTCACCGGCAGGCCCTCGCCGCCCGTGCGCGCCAGCGCCCCCGTCGCGACGACCGCAGGCACGCGCGCGGACCGCTGGATGCGGTACTGGGCGCGCGCGCGCTCGACGCCCAGCACCGCGACGCGCAGGTCGCGGTTGTTGGCGAGCGCGAGCGCGATCAGCTGCTCGAGGTTCGAATCGACGAAGAAATCGCGCCAGCCGATGTCGGCCGCCGCGGCACCCGCCCGACCCGCATGGTCATCGGGCGCGGCCGTCGGCAGGTCGAGGCCCGCACCCGTCGTCGGTGGCAGCGGCCATTCGGCGGGGATGCCGGACTGCTGCGCGGGCAGCCTCGGCTCGAGCACGCCGCAGGCGGCGAGCACGCTCGCGGCCAGGACCGCGCACACCTTGTATCCGCTACGCATTGCCACGACGCTTGCCTCCAGCCAGCCGCTGCACGACCACATAGAACAGCGGAATGAAGAAGAGCCCGAGGAAGGTGCCCGCCAGCATGCCACCCACGACGCCCGTGCCGATCGCGCGCTGCGCGCCCGAGCCGGCGCCGGTCGCGATGGCGAGTGGCAGCACGCCGAGACCGAAGG
>CAZRLI010000274.1:0-3266 GCA_964600535.1 uncultured Steroidobacteraceae bacterium
CCGCGTGCGGCTGTCGATGCGCAACGTCGACGCCTGATCGCGCGACGCACGGGGCCGGGCGACCGTCACGCCGCAAGCGGCGGCGCAGCGCGGTGGCCTACCCGTGCGGCGGCGGCCCCGCGTCCCGTGACCCCTTTTCGTCGTCTTCCCGCTCGCGTGCGCGGCCACCGCTGCCGAGCAGCGTGCGGAAGATGTCGTCCTGCACGGCGCGCCAGCGCTGGTAGTTCTTCTGTGCAACCTGGGTGACGGCTTCCACCGGGTCGACGCCGACGACAGCGCGCACGCGGTCGCGCATTTCGCGCTGCTGGGAGTTGAAGAGCTTGAGGCTCTGCTCGAGGTAGCTGCCGACGACGCCTTGCATCTGCCCGCCGTAGGTGCGGATCACCTGGGAGAGGAAGTCGCGGCTCATCACGGGCTCGCCGGCGTGCTCCTGTTCCGCGATCACCTGCAGCAGGATCGACCGGGTGATGTCGGCCTGCGTCTTCTTGTCGATCACCACGAAGTCGATGCGCTCGACGACGAGCCGGCGGATATCGCTCAGGGTGATGTAGCGGCTCTCCACGGTGTCGTAGAGACGCCGGTTGGGATACTTCTTGACGACTCTGGGTTCGCTCATGGCACGTCCTCGCCCCGTCGGCCCCAGCCGCTGCCGTCTACCTTAGTACAACCGGGCAGTGGACCCCAAGCTATTCCGGCACGGGCAGCGTGCGGACGCCCGCCAGGGGCGCCAGGGACCAGCGCGGGATGGCCCAGGCCCAGAGTTCAGCGGGGTGCGCACCACTGAGTCCGGCGGGTGGCGGGAGGCCCAGCAGGCCCAGCACCGCCCCGAGGACAGGCCGCGACCGCGCCGGCTCGACGGCGACCGCGCGCCTCGACTTGGCGAGCTTGCGCCCGTCCGGCTCGACCAGCACCGGCAGGTGCGCATGGCGCGGCGGCGAGGCGCCGAGTGCCTGCGCGATGCCGATCTGCCAGGGCGTGGAGGCGAGCAGGTCCGCACCGCGAACGACGTCCGTGATGCCCTGCCAGGCGTCATCCACGACCACCGCGAGCTGGTAGGCAAAGACGCCGTCCCGGCGGCGCACGATGACATCGCCGTGCGATCGCCAGTGGCCGCGAACCGGGCCCTGGATGCGATCGTCGAAAGCGTAGTCGCCGTCATCGACCCGAAAGCGCGTCGCGGTCGGACCGTGGCGGGCCGGGCCCCTGCGGCAGGTGCCGGGATAGGCTGCGCCATGGCCCTCGGGGTCTCCTTCGAGTGACCTGCGCGTGCAGCTGCAATCGAACAGGCGCCCGGCCTGCCCGAGCGCGGCCAGCGCATCGCGATAGGCATCGAGGCGGGTGCTCTGGCGAATCGGCACGGCGTCCCATTCGAAGCCACAGGCCTCGAGCGTGCGCAGGATGCGCGCCTCGGCGCCCGGCACGATGCGCGCGGTGTCGAGGTCCTCGATGCGCAGCAACCAGCGCTGGCCCGAGTGGCGCGCATCGAGGTAACTGCCCGCTGCGGCGAGCAGCGAGCCGAGGTGCAGGTCGCCGGTGGGGGAGGGCGCGAAGCGCCCGCAGCCGCGCGGGCCGCTAGCGATAGCGGTCGTCGCGGTCGCCGTACTGGCGTTCGCGGCGTTCGCGGCGCTCCTGCGCTTCGAGGGAGAGCGTGGCGACCGGGCGCGCCTCGAGACGCTTGATGCCGATCTCCTCGCCGGTCTCGAGGCAGTAGCCGTATGACCCGTCCTCGATGCGCTTCAGCGCATCGTCGATCTTGCGGATCAGCTTGCGCTCGCGATCGCGGGTGCGCAGCTCGAGGCTGAATTCCTCCTCCTGCGTCGCGCGATCGTTCGGGTCGGGGAAATTCGCCGCCTCGTCCTTCATGTGTGACACGGTGCGGTCCACTTCCATCATCAGGTCCTGCTTCCAGCTGAGCAGGATGTCGCGGAAATGGTCGAGCTGCGCCTTGCCCATGTATTGCTCGCCGCGGCGCGCCACGTAGGGTTGTACGTTGCGTGGACCCGCGAGCAGGTTGGCCATGCCTTCGCCGGAATCGGCTTCCTCGCCTTCGGCCGTGCGCACCGGGTTGAGGCGGCCCGCCGGCAACGGCGCGTGCCCGGGGATGTGGCGCGCAAAAGTGGCTTCGACGGCGGAGACGGCGGGCTTGGCGACGGGCTTCGACACGGGCGCGGATGCCTTCCCTGGGGCCTTTGGTGCAGCGGTCCTGGCGCGCGCGGCAACCTTGCGGGCGGCGGCCTTCGCTGCGGGACGGGGCGGGGACTTCACTGAAGTCTTCTTCGGCTTGCTGCTCTTCGCAGGCGCCTTCTTGGCAGGCATCCTGAGCTCCTTCGGTCTGGGGCCCGAAAACGGACGCGGGATTATACTGGCGTATTCCGCCGTGTACAGCGTCGCGTAAGCGACGCAATTCAGGGCAATGCGACCGGCCGCGCGGGCTCCCATCCCGCCTGTCGGCGCTCGGCGACGACTGTGGTGTAAATGCCGCCACGGACGTTGAACTTCGCGCTCAGCCGCAGGAAACGCGGGGCCGTCGCCGCGGCGAGCGCCGCGGCGATCTCGTTCGTCACGGCCTCGTGGAAGGCGCCGCGATCGCGAAACGACCAGATATAAAGTTTGAGCGATTTCAATTCGACACAGCGTTTGTCGGGGACGTATTCGAGCTCGAGTGTCGCGAAGTCGGGCTGGCCGGTCTTCGGGCACAGGCAGGTGAATTCCGGGATCGACATGCGGATCGTGTAATCGATGTCCGCCTGCGGATTGGGGAAGGTTTCAAGGGTCGTCGAGGGCTGTGAAGGCATGATGATTAATTTACACTAGCTGCCCTGATGCGACTCACCAAGATCAAGCTCGCGGGCTTCAAGTCCTTCGTCGATCCCACTGCGGTCAGTTTCCCGAACAACCTGACGGGCGTCGTCGGCCCCAACGGCTGCGGCAAGTCGAATGTCATCGACGCGGTGCGCTGGGTGATGGGCGAGCTGTCCGCGCGCCACCTGCGCGGCGACTCGATGACCGACGTGATCTTCAACGGCTCGAGTGCGCGCAAGCCCGTCGGCACCGCCCACGTCGAGCTGGTGTTCGACAACTCGGACGGCAAGATTTCCGGGCCCTATGCGAGCTACAGCGAGGTCTCGCTCAAGCGCCAGGTCTCGCGCGACGGCAGTTCGACCTATTTCATCAACGGCGCGCGCTGCCGCCGGCGCGACATCACGCAGCTCTTCCTCGGCACCGGCCTCGGCTCGCGCAGCTACGCGATCATCGAGCAGGGCATG
>CAZRLI010000275.1:0-3242 GCA_964600535.1 uncultured Steroidobacteraceae bacterium
CCGGATGTCGCCGTCGTACCGCTCGCCGAGCCCGTAGATGACGGTCGGGTCGGTCTGCAGCCGCATGCCCTTGCGCAGGCGGGCCGTGAAGACGCCGGCGATCTGCCGCCGCTCGCTCGCCAGCGCCGTTTCCTTCTCGATGATCGAAGCGAGCACCAGCGCCTGGTACTCGCTGTGGATCGGCAGGTCCGCGCCGCGCGCCTTCCAGGCGGCATCGAGCTCGCGACTCATCGTCTCGTAGGCGAGGTGGTAGATCTCGCGATCGGTGGTGCCGTCGGCGAAGCGATAGGTGTCCGGGAAGAAGCGCCCCTCGGGGTGCTCGCCGGCATGCCCGATGGCGTCCATGATCGCCTCGGCCGGCACACCTTTCAGCGTATGCCTGACACGCGGGTGCGCGTCCACGGCGCGCCGCATGTCCGCGAAGGTCCAGCCTTCGACCACGGTCAGCTGCTCGAGCACGACCCGCCCGGCATGCAATTGCCCGAGGATGTCGCGCGGTGTCGCGTGCGCCGGCAGGTCGTAGTTGCCCGCCTTCGCGGCGACCCGTTCGCCGTGCAGCCGCACGTACCACTCGACCGCCCGCGGATCGCGCAGCGCGCCCCGCGCGGCGATCTCCTGCAGGGTGGTCCGCAGGCTGCGGCCCGGATACACGTGCACGCGCACGACCTGCGAGTGTGGCCCCGGGGCCTGCATCAACCGCTCCAGCCACGCGAGGCCCGCGATCGCGCCGCCGGCCAGCAGCACGCCGAGCGCCGCCAGCGACCACAGGACGATGCGCCGCCTACGCACCAGGCGTCTCCCCGGCAGCCGCGCGCAGTGCGCGCTGCAAGCGGGATGTCCAGGCGTTCACGCCCGACTCACGGCCGTCGCACGCGGCCACCGGCCAGAGGCCGAGACGGACGTTGGTGAGCCAGAGCGCCTGCGCGGCGGCCAGCTCGCATGTCCGCATCGGCCGCTCGCAGGTCGGCAGCCCCAGGCGCGGCGCCGCCGCCAGCAGCTGCGCACGCATCACGCCGGCGACACGGCAGTGCTCGACCGGAGGCGTCACGAGCCGCCCATCCACGAGTGCGAACAGGTTCGTCATGCTGCCGCCGGAAAGCAGTCCCTCATCCATGTGGAGTATGACTTCGTCGAGGCCGCGCCGCTGTGCTTCCGCGCGCGCGAGCACCTGCTCGAGGCGATTGAGATGCTTCACGCCGGGGCATAGCGGCCGTCCCACGGCGGCCGCGGCGAGCGCGATGCGTGCCGGTGCGCGCACCACGGCCGGCCCTTCCGGCCACGCGTAGGCGCAGACGATCCGCCGCGGGACCTCGTTCCCCGAGTAGCCGTAGCCCCGCTGCCGCGCCGCGCCGCGCGTCACGATCAGCTTGACGATGACATGGGGTGCGAGCCCGGCGGCGCGTGCCACTTCGGCCTGCAGCACCTGCGGATCGGGGGCCGGCATCGACAGGAGCGAGCAGCCCCGCGCGAGGCGCGCGAGATGGGCGCCGAGGAAACACGCGCGCCCGCCAGTGGCGGCGATCGTCTCGAACAGGCCGTCGCCGTAGTGCAGGCCCCGGTCGTCGAGGGCGACCGCGTCCGCCGGCATGCCGTCGACCCAGGCAGCCAGCATCAACCGTCCACACCGAGCGCCGCGAGCAGGCCGCGCGCCTTGGCGCGTGTTTCCTCGAGCTCGCGCGCCGCGCTGGAGTCGGCGACGATGCCGGCACCGGCGCGCGCCTCGACCTGTCCATCCGCCAGGGTGAGCGTGCGGATCAGGATATTGAAATCGGCGTCACCGGCCGGCGACAGCCAGCCGAGCGAGCCGGTGTAGGCATCGCGCCCTTCGCCTTCGAGCCCGGCGATGATCTGGATGCAGCGCAGCTTCGGCACGCCGGTGATCGTGCCTCCCGGGAACACCGCGCGCAATGCGCCGATGGGCGTGACGTCGGCGCGCAGCGTCCCGCGCACGTTCGACACGATGTGGTGCACGTGCGCATAGCTCTCGACCACCATGAATTCGTCGACGCGCACGCTGCCAGCTTCGCACACGCGGCCGAGGTCATTGCGTTCGAGGTCGATGAGCATCACGTGTTCGGCGCGCTCCTTCGGGTGCGCGGCGAGCCCTTCCCTCTCCCGCGCATCCTCGCCGGGGTGGCCGCTGCGCGCGCGGGTCCCGGCGATCGGGCGCGTGCTGGCGGTACGCCCCTGGATGGCCAGCAGCCGCTCCGGCGAGGAGCTGAGGATGTCCATGCCGGGAAAGCGCGCGTGGGCGGCGAATGGTGCGGGATTGGCGGATCGCAACTGCTCGTAGAGGCCTCCCGCCCCCCCTGCCCACCGCGCCCGCCACCAGCGCGAGAGGTTGGCCTGGTAGATGTTCCCGGCACGGATATGTTCCTGTGCGGCCGCGACCCGCGCGAGGAATCGCCCGGCCGGCTCTTCCTCGAGTGCCGCGACCCCGCCCCGGGTTGCGTCGTTGGCGACGGGCGCATCGCGGACCTTCGCCACCTGTGCGCAGATCTCGTCGAGCAGCGCCCCGCCGCCCGCCGCGATGACCTCGACGACATTCGACTGGACATCGTGGACCAGGGCGCCGCGCACCCGCAGGGCGACGGCGCGCCAGGGCAGGCGGCCCGCCGGCAGGCGCAGGACGGGTTCGATCTCCTGTGCCATTTCATAGCCCAGGTAAACGACCCAGCCTCCCGCGAGCCCGTCTGCTGCGGGCGAATCGCGCCGCGCCGCGCACCACCATGACTCCAGTGCCTCGAGGAATCCCCCCGTGCGCCCGGCCTGGCGGGCGACTTCCCCCGGCAATTCGCCATGCGCATGCAGCCGGTTGTCCGCGTCGAGGGCAAGGAACGCGCAGGGCGCGGCGGCGAGCAGGCTGCGCGTCGGGGCGGCAGCGCCGAGCGCGCATGCGGCGCTGTCGAGCAGCGCCGGGAAATAGCCGGGGTTCTCGGCGACGAGGCGGCGCAGGATCGCGGGTGGGACATCGAGCCGGCGACGCGCGGCGCGTGCGGCCATGGGACGCGGGTCAGCCGCTGAATCGGCGGAAGATGACGGTCCCGTTGGTGCCGCCGAAACCGAAGGAATTGGACATCGAGACCTCGATCGGCATGCGGCGCGCCACGTTCGGCACGTAGTCCAGGTCGCAGTCGGGATCGGGATTCTCGAGGTTGATGGTCGGCGGCGCGACGCCGTCGCGGATGGCGAGCACCGAGAAGATGCCCTCGACGACGCCCGCGGCCCCGAGCAGGTGGCCG
>CAZRLI010000276.1:0-3241 GCA_964600535.1 uncultured Steroidobacteraceae bacterium
GCTGCACTCGGCGACGACGATCCACGTCGGGCACCTGCTCGGGCGCGGCGACGTCGCCGCCGGGCGCCAGGCCGGCTGGGTCGGCATGGGCCTGTGCGTCGCCATCATGGCGGCCTCGGCGCTCGTGCTGCTCGCGATGCGCAGCCGGATCGCCGGCGCCTATACCGGCGATCCGCAGGTACTCGCCATCGCGGTCCAGTTGCTGGCCTATGTCGCGGCCTTCCAGGTGGCCGATGGCCTGCAGGTCGGTGCGGCTGGCGCCTTGCGCGGCTTCAAGGATGCGCGCGTGCCGATGCTGCTGAACCTCATCGCCTACTGGCTGGTCGGCTTTCCGCTCGCCTACGGCTTCGGTGTCGTGCTCGGGCAGGGCGCCCGTGCCGTCTGGGGCGGGCTGATCGCGGGGCTCGCGGTCTGCGCGGTCCTGCTGTCGTGGCGCTACGCGCTCATCTCGCGGCGGGCGGTTGCGGCTCAGGGAAGTTCGAGCAGGAAGTAGCGATCGCAGCCGTGGTGTCCCGTGGAACCGAGCGGGCCGGGCAGCGGCTTGAAGCCGGCGTGGCGGTAGAGTTTCTGCGCCTGGTCCATGCCCGTCAGCGTTTCGAGGTAGCACGCGCCGTAACCGAAGCCGCGCGCGGCCCTGAGGCAGTGCGCGAGCAGGCGCGCGCCGACGCCCATGCCGCGGGCCTGCGGCAGGCAATACATCTTGCGCAGCTCGCAGGTGCGAAAGGGCCCGCCTTCGAGCGGGGCGATGCCGGCGCCCCCGAGGACGTGGCCCGCATTCTCGACCACGAAGTAGGCCGCGCGCGCTCGTCGGTACGCGCCCCCCATCGCATCCACCTCGGGATCATTGATCGCGAAGCCCGGCCCGCAGGCGCCGAACGACGTCATCACGGTGCGGATGATCGCGGCGATCGCGGTATCGTCCGCCGGGCGCGCCAGTCGCAGCGCGAAGTCCACCGCCGGGTCGCTCACCCGCCACCCTTCGGCGCGCTTCGATAGCCGTAGCCGAGCGTCTCGATCCCGACGACCTCGCCGTCCTCGATCGTCAGGCGTCGCATCAGCTTGTTCGGGCCGAGGTTGTAGGTCCAGATCTCGATCCGCACCTCGACGTGGCCGCCGCCCGCGATGCGCACCGGGCGCCCGTAGTACCAGACGACGGGGGGGCGCAGCGCATATCGCTCCTGCACCTCGGAGGGCGCGCCGCACCAGGTCACGACCTGGTCGCGGGTGCTGCCTTCGACGACCAGCCGCGTGCCGCAGCGCAGGCTGTCGGCCCGCGCCGCGGGGGCGAGGGCCAGGAGGAGCAGCAGGCAGGCGCGGCGCCGCTTCATGCCTGCCACGGTACCGCGCGCTACCTGAACCGACAATGACCGGCGATACTCGAACGGTTGTGACTTCCTCCCTCCCATGGCTCTTGGCCGCCTTCCTGCCGGTGGTGTCGCTGGGCAACGCCGAGCGCGCGCGCGTGCTCGGCGGCGAAGTGCTGGTCGCCGTCGAGGCGCCCGATCCGCAGGCCGAAGGCAGCCAGGGCGTGCGCGCGGCCATCCGGATCGGCGCGCCCCCGGAGCGGGTATTCGCGATCATGACCTCCTGCGAGGAGGCGCTGCGTTTCGTGTCGCGACTCGAGGCCTGCCGGGTCGTGGAGAGCGCCGCGGACGGGCGCCGCGAACTGATCGAGCAGGTCGTCAACCTGCGCTGGTACCTGCCAAGGATCCGCTTCGTGTTTCGCGCCGACTACCGCCCGCCGCGCGAAGTGCACATCAGCAACGTGAGCGGGGGGCTGCGCGTGCACGAGGGGCGCTGGACCCTCGAAGCGCTCGACGGGGGCGCCGCCACGCTGGTGACCTATGAAGTCCGGGTCGTGCCGCGCTACCCGGTGCCGCAATGGCTGGTCCTGGCCACCCTCAAGAGCGACCTGCCGCAGACGCTGCGGGCGCTCGCCGCCCGGTGTACCGGGTCGCCGTGATTGCGCTCGCGACGGGCGGCGCGGCAAGATGACCGCCACCATGGCGCAGCAGTTCGGCAGCTTCCGCGAGTTCTACCCCTTCTACCTCGGGGAGCACCGCAACCCCGTGTCGCGCCGCCTGCATGTCATCGGTACCCTCGCGATGCTCGCGATCGTCGCGTACGCGGCGGCCACCCGCCGCGGGTGGCTGTTGCTGGCGGGCGCCATCGTCGGCTATGGCTGCGCATGGATCGGCCATTTCGTCTTCGAGAAGAACCGACCGGCGACCTTCCGCCATCCCCTCTACAGCCTGCGCGGCGATTTCACGATGCTGCGCGACGTGCTCCTGCGCCGTACGCCCTGGTAATCCGATGCCGCCGCCAGCCATCGACCGCATCTTCGAGCGGCGACTCGCCATGCTCGTCAACGGAGGCGGTGCGCCGCTGCTGCGCGGCGGCCTTCGCGGCGTGGAGAAGGAGTCGCTGCGGGTCACGCCGGATGGGCGCATCGCCACCACCCGGCATCCGCGCGCGCTCGGCTCGGCGCTCACCAACGAGCAGTTCACGACCGACTATTCGGAAGCGCTGATCGAACTGGTCACGCCGACCTTCACGACGAGCTGGGAGCTGCTGCAGTACCTGTGCGACATGCACCAGTTCGTCTACCGCCACCTCGGCGACGAGCGGCTGTGGGCGACCTCGATGCCCTGTCGCATCGAGAGCGACTCCTCGATACCGATCGCGCAGTACGGGAATTCGCATATCGGCCGGATGAAGACCATTTACCGCGAGGGTCTCGGCCTGCGCTACGGGCGCGTGATGCAGGCCATCTCCGGCGTGCACTTCAATTACTCGTTCCCGGAGGAATTCTGGGAACCCTATGCCGCGCTGCGCGAGCGCGCTGCGGGCGCCGACCTGCGCTCGGCCGCCTATTTCGACCTGTTGCGCAACTACCGGCGCTACGGCTGGCTCGTGCTGTACCTCTTCGGCGTGTCGCCCGCGGTCTGCGATTCCTTCCTGCGCGTGCGCGGCGAGACGCTGCCGGGCGGCTCGCAAGGCACGGCCTACGAGCCATACGCGACCACCCTGCGCATGAGCGACCTCGGTTACCGCAACCGCAAGCAGGCGGGCGTTGCCGTCTCGGTCAACAGCCTCGAGGACTACGTGCGCGACCTGACCCGCGCGATCAGCACGCCCTATCCGCCGTACGAGGCGCTCGGCGTGAAAGTCGACGGCACCTGGCGGCAGCTGAACGCGAACCTGCTGCAGATCGAGAACGAGTACTACAGCTTCATCCGCC
>CAZRLI010000277.1:0-3234 GCA_964600535.1 uncultured Steroidobacteraceae bacterium
GGCAAGGACCTCTACGTGCGCGAAGGCTGCTACACCTGCCACTCGCAGATGATCCGCGCGCTGCGCGCCGAGACCCAGCGTTACGGCCACTACTCGATCTCGAGCGAATCGGTCTACGACCGCCCACACCAGTGGGGTTCCAAGCGCACGGGCCCCGACCTCGCGAGGGTCGGCGGCAAGTACTCCGACGACTGGCAGCGGCTGCACCTGATGGACCCGCGCGCGGTCGTCCAGGCTTCGAACATGCCGGGCTACCCCTGGCTCGCCGACGAGCAGATCGACGCCGGCGACATCATGGCGCGGATGCGCGCGTTGCGGCACCTCGGCGATCCGTACACCGACGAGGATATCGCCGGCGCACCCGCTGCGCTCGAAGGCAAGACCGCGCTCGATGCGCTGGTGGCCTACCTGCAGGGGCTGGGCCTGCCGCCGGAAACCGGGGCCGCGCCATGAGCCCCGCCCTGGTCCGGGTCGCCGGCATCGCCACCGTGCTCCTGATGCTGATGTTCATCGGCATCTGGGTGTGGGTCTGGCATGCCGGCCACAAGCCGAAGTACGACCGGCTCGCGCGCCTGCCCATGGCTGACGCGGAGGATCGCCCATGACAATGTTCTGGTCCCTGTGGGTCATGTTCCTCGTGGTCCTGAACGCGGGCATCACGCTGTTCCTCTTCATGTGGGCGCAGAAGGTCGAGATACCCGTGTTGCAGGACGGCACCACGGGACATGTCTGGGCGCACGGCGTGCTGCGCGAGGGCGTGCGCCGCCTGCCGCGCTGGTGGGTGGCGGCCTCGGCGTCGTTCTTCATCTGGGGCGTGGGCTACCTGTTGCTGTTTCCCGGCTTCGGCGCATTCAAGGGCATGCTGGGCTGGACCTCGCACCAGGAGCACGCGGTCGCGGTCGCCGTCAACGACGCCAACGTCGCCGACCTGTACTCGCAGTTCGCGAGCCTGACGCCGGCGGCGCTCGCCGCGAACGAGGAAGCGCTGCACATGGGCGAGCGGCTGTTCATCGACAACTGCGCCGCCTGCCACCAGCGCGATGCCCGCGGCAACCCGCGGCTCGGCGCGCCGAACCTCGTCGACGCCGACTGGATCTGGGGCGGTGACGACGCGTCGATCACTGCCAGCATCCTCGAGGGGCGCCAGGGCCTGATGCCGCCGCTCGGCAGCCTCGGAGCCGACAAGGTAACCGCCGTCGCGAACTACGTGCTGAGCCTCTCGGGGGCCGCGCACGACCAGGCCATGGCCGCCTCCGGCGCGCAGGAATTCGTCGTGTGCGCGGCCTGCCATGGCGCCAGCGGCGAAGGCAATCCGCTCCTCGGCGCGCCGCGGCTCTCGGACTCGACCTGGAGCTGGGGCAAGGGCGACCTCGCGATGATCGAGAGCACGGTCACCAACGGCGCACAAGGCGTCATGCCCGCGTGGAAGTCGCGGCTCACGCAGGATGACGCACGCGTCATCATCGCGTGGCTGCGCTCACAGTCGCGGGACCGCCTCGCCCGGCTATGAACGGGCCGGCGGCCTGGTACCGCCAGCCCGTCCTGTGGCTCGGTGCGCTGCTGTTTGCCGCGACGATCGCCGGCTGCATCGCGATGATCGTGCTCGGCGCGCGCTACGACGATGAAGCACTGCCCACCACCGGCAGCACCGTGCTCAAGATGCCCGCCGGACGCGCCAGCCCTCCCGGGACGCCAAGGTGACGGGGCCCTGCTGGCATTGCGGCGAACCGCTGCCGGCGGCCGATGTACCGCGCGCCCGCGTCGCCGGCCGCGAGCGGGCGGTGTGCTGCCAGGGCTGCCGCGCGGCCGCCGAGTGGATCGACCAGCTCGGGCTGGCCGACTACTACCGCCTGCGGAGCGCGCCCGCGCAGCGCGCACCCGATGCCGTCGAGGCCGCGCGCACGAGCAGCACCTGGATGCGCCCGGAACTCGAGCGCCACGTGGTGCGGGCGCTCGACGGCGACACGAATGAAGCGGTCGTGCTGGTCGAAGGCCTGCGCTGCTCGGCCTGCGTATGGCTGATCGAGCGGACGCTCGGGGCCTTGCCCGGCGTCGTCGGGGTGCAGGTCAGCGCCACCGCCCGCCGCGCGCGCATCGTCTGGCGCAGCGGGCAATGTTCGCTCGCGGCCATCCTCGAGGCACTGCTGCGCACCGGCTACCGGGCACTGCCGCTCGATGCGGCCGCGCTCGACGACTCGCGCCGCCGCGAGCAGCGCACGGCGCTCAAGCAACTCGTGGTCGCGGGCTTCGGCTCGATGCAGGCCATGATGTACGCGAGCGGCCTGTATTTCGGGGCCTTCGACGGCATCGATGCCACCAGCCGCGACCTGCTGCGCTGGATCGGCCTGCTGGTCGCCACCCCGGTGGTCTTCTATGCCGCGCGCCCGTTCTTTGCGGGCGCCGTGCGCACGCTGCGCGCGCGCCGCCTCGGCATGGACGTCCCGGTGGCGATCGCGATCGCGCTGATATACGCGGCCAGCCTCATCGAAGCCTGGCGGGGCGGCGCCGAGGTCTATTTCGATTCAGTCAGCATGTTCGTCTTCTTCCTGCTGACCGGTCGCTATCTCGAAATGCGTGCGCGCCACCGCGCCGGCGACCTCAACGACGCCCTCGCCCGCCTCGCGCCGACCATGGCAGAGCGCATCCGCGACGACGGATCGCTGGAACGCGTCGGCGCCATCGAGCTCGCGCCGGGCGATCGCGTGCTGGTCCCGGCCGGCGGCATCATCCCCGCCGATGGCGTGCTGGTCGGGGAGCGCTGCCGTGTCGATGAGTCATTGATCTGCGGCGAATCGGCACCGGTTGCCAAGCAGGACGGCGACGCGCTGGTGGCGGGCAGCGTACTCGTCGAGGGCCCCGCGCGGATGCGCGTCGAGCAGGTGGGTGGCGGCACGGTGCTCGCCGGCATCGTGGCGCTGGTCACGCGCGCCGCGACCGAGCGCCCGCGGCTCGCCGCCGCCGGCGAGCGCGCGGCGGCTGGATTTGTCGCGCGCGTCCTCGCGCTGGCCGCACTGACAGCGATCGGCTGGGGTTTCATCGACCCCGCGCGCGCCTTCACGGCGACGCTCGCGGTGCTCGTCGTCTCCTGCCCGTGCGCCTTCGCGCTCGCCGTGCCCGCCGCACTGACGCGCGCGCTGGGCGTGCTGGCGCGCCATGGCGTCCTCGTTGCAAGGCCGGACGCCATCGAGGGGCTCGCGGCTGCGACGCACGTGGTGTTCGACAAGACCGGCACGC
>CAZRLI010000278.1:0-3216 GCA_964600535.1 uncultured Steroidobacteraceae bacterium
GCTGCCGTCGCCGAAGGCGAGGCGCATCTTGTAGGCCCCGAGCGGGTTGTCCGGGCCCGGCGGCACCACGGCCGGCAGCGCCTCGCCGCGCGCGGCATGCTCCTTGCGCACCGATGCGGGCGGATACCAGTTCGGATTCTTCTCCTTCTGCGTGATGCGCGTCTTGCCGAGCGGTGTCTTCCAGTCCATCTTCCCGATGCTCACCGGGTAGGTGTAGACGACCGGCTTCTCGCCCTTCTTCGGCTTCGGGTAGTAATAGAGGCGGTGCTCGGGCAGGTTCACGACGATGCCCTCGCGCGGCCCCGCGGGCAGGATGCGCTGCCCAGGCAGCAGGATCGCGGTCCCCTCGCCCGGCAGCCAGGGGTCGACACCCGGGTTGACGCGGCGGACCTCCTCGTAGCCGAGGCTGTAGCGGCGTCCGATGTCGATCAGCGTGTCCTCGTACGCCGTCACGGTATGCTCTACGCTGCCAAAGAGCGCCGAGCCTTCCGCCGGCAGCTCGTAGACGGTGGCCTGCGCCGCAGGCGCGGCCAGCACGGCGGCAATCATCAGCTTCGGAAGGTGCGCAACGGCCCTGGACATGACCTCGCCATTCTACAAGACAGCGCTCGATCGAACGAGCGCGGCGCTGGCGGAGATCGCGGTACGCGCGGGCGCCGCCATCATGGAGGTCTACCGCAGCGACTTCGTCGCGCAGTGGAAGGCGGACGACACGCCGGTCACCCTCGCGGACCGGCGCGCCGAGGCCGTGATCCTGCCCGCGCTCGCGGCGCTGCTGCCCGGCGTGCCGGTGGTCTCGGAGGAATCCTTCGACGCATCGCAGCCGGCGCCGCCGGCGGGCGGCAGCTTCCTGCTCGTCGATCCGCTCGACGGTACGCGCGAGTTCATCAAGCGCAACGGCGAATTCACCGTCAACATAGCGCTGGTCGACGGCGATCGGCCGGTCGCCGGCTGCGTCCACGCGCCCGCCCTTGGCGAG
Source organism: uncultured Steroidobacteraceae bacterium (assembly GCA_964600535.1). Classification (GTDB taxonomy): domain Bacteria; phylum Pseudomonadota; class Gammaproteobacteria; order Steroidobacterales; family Steroidobacteraceae; genus CADEFQ01. The sequence continues at coordinate 980 of CAZRLI010000278.1, forward strand.
CTCTATTTCGCGGCAACGCAAGCCTTCGTGTCGCTACAGGACGCGACCGCACCCTTCGATGCCGCGGCGGCACGACCGATCGCGGTGCGCGCCGTACCGGCACAGGGTGCGATCGCGCTGGTGAGCCGTTCACACCGCGATCCGCACACCGAGCGGTTCCTGGCAGGCGTCGCGGGCGTACGCCACGAATCGATCGGCTCGTCGCTCAAGTTCTGCCGGATCGCGGCCGGGCGCGCCGATCTCTACCCGCGATTCGGCCCCACGATGGAATGGGACGTTGCCGCCGGCCACGCGGTGCTGCAGGCCGCAGGCGGCAGCGTCACGACGCCCGACGGCGCGCCGTTTCGCTACGGGAAATTTGCCGCCGGCCTTCGCAATGGGCCGTTCATCGCCCGCGGCCGGCGCGAACGCTGAATCGCAGCGGCCGCCGGTTCCCTACCAACCGGCCCAGCCCGGGCCGCGCACCACCTGCCCCGGCTTCGCGCCGGTGTGCGTGCCGTCGGCCAGCACTTGCACGCCGTTGACGAACACATCGACGACGCCGGTGGCGAAGCGCCGTGGCTCGACGAAGGTCGCGTGGTCGGCGATGGTCGCCGGGTCGAAGATCACGATGTCGGCATGACAGCCCACGTCGAGGCAGCCGCGGTCGCGCAGCTTCCAGTTCTGCGCCGGTAGGCGCGTCAGGCGCCGGATCGCGTCCGGCAACGTCGTCACATGCTCCTCGCGCACGTATTTGCCGAGGAAGCGCGCAAAGCTGCCGTAGGCGCGCGGATGGTTGCTGCTGGCGAGGAAGGCCCCCTCGGGCGCCAGTGCCCCCTCATCGGAATCGATGCTCACCCACGGCTGCGACAGCCCGAGTCGCACGTTCTCCTCGGACATCAGGAAGTACGCCGTCGAGACACGCGTGTGGTCCTCGATGACGAGCGCGATGGCGGCCTCCTCCGGCGTCACGCCGCGCTGGCGCGCGACCTCCGCCAGCGTCTTGCCGGTGAGCGGTTTCAGCGCCTCGCTGCGGAACCCGATCAGGAGCACCCGCTCGGGCGAACCCGCGGCGTAATAGAGATTTTCCCAGTCCTTGCCCGGTGCGCGCATCTCGGCCGCGACGCGCCGTGCGATGTCCGGGTCCCGCAGGCGCGCCACCCACGCGTCGATGCCGCCTTCCTGCACCCAGGGCGGCATCGCGGCATCGAGGCCGGTGGCGCCCGCCGTGTAGGTGTACATGTTCGCGCTGATCCCGAGCCCCGCGGCCCGCGCGGTGTCGATGCGCTCGATCGCCACGCGCATCTTCGGCCAGTTGGCCTCACCGGCCGCCTTCAGGTGATGGGCCTCCCCGTGCACCCGCGCATCGCGCGCGATGCCGATCAGCTCGTCGAGTGCCTCGGGCAGGCGATCGCCCTCGCTGCGCATGTGCGAGATATAGCCGCCGCCGAACTCGCCCGCCGCCCGCGCCAGGGCCGTCAGCTCGTCGGTGCCGGCGTAGGTGCCCGGCGCGTAGATCAGCGCGCTGCCGACGCCGAGCGCCCCCTCGCGCATCGCCTGGCGCACGAGGTCCTGCATGCGGGCGAGTTCGGCGGCCGTGGGCGCCCGATTGGCGTAGCCGAGCTCATGCGTGCGCACCGTTGCGGCGCCGACGAAGGATGCGATGTTCGGTGACACGCCCTTCTTCACGAGGAACTCGAGGAACTCCCCGAGCGAAGTCCACGTGATGTCGTAGCGGATGTCGCCCTGCGTCTTCAGCATTTCCGCGCGACTTTCGGGCGTCAGCGGCCCGTAGGAATCGCCCTCGCCAAAGATCTCGAGCGTGACCCCCTGCTTGATGTCGCTCAGGCCGCGGCCGTCGTAGATCAGCGAGTCGCCGGCCCATGACAGCACGTTGATGAACCCCGGCGATACGGCTAGCCCGTGCGCATCCACGGTACGCACCGGGTCCAGTGCGGCCACCGTGGGCGCCGACGCGACGATGCGGCCCGCCGCGACGGCAATCTCTCCCCGATAGGGTTCACCGCCCCTGCCGTCGTAGATCATCGCGTTGCGGATGAGCAGGTCGACGCGCGCTGGCGCCGTCGCCTGGCAGCCCGCGAGGAAGCCGATGGACAGCGCGAGCGCAAAGCCGGCAGCGCGGAAACGGGCAGCGTCAGTCATGGTCACCCCCGGTTGCCAAGGAGCCCCAGTCTAGCGCGACCGCGCTACCGGCAGCGGCGATAAGGCGAGCCCCTGACCAGCGACGCGTTGAATGC
>CAZRLI010000279.1:0-3212 GCA_964600535.1 uncultured Steroidobacteraceae bacterium
TGACCGACAAGGGTGCCAAGTCCTACATCTTTGAAACTCGCCTACGCGGCAAGACAATTCGCCTGACTATCGGCGACCCGCGCATTTGGTCGATTGGCAAGGCACAAGCCAAGGCAACCGAATACAAGACGCTTACCGACCAAGGCTTAGACCCGCGTCAGTTGGAAGCTGACCGTCTTGAGGTCATCAAGGCCAAGCAAGCCGAAGCGGATGCGGCAAGGCTCGCTGCCGAATTAGAGACACAGCGGCAGGCAGTTACGATGCGGCAAGCGTGGCTTGACTACATCGAGGCCAGAAAGCACAAGTGGTGCCCCCGTTACTTGGCTGACCACCACTACATAATCGCCGGCAAGGACACCCCGGCCCCGCTGGCTGCCCTGGCAAATCTTCGCCTGGTCGACCTGACACCGGAACGTATTGCGGATTGGTTAAGGGACGAAGCCGCCAAGCGCCCAACGTCGGCAAATATCGCGTTTCGGAAGCTGCGGGCCTTTCTCGGTTGGTGCGGCACTCATAAGACATATGGCGGGCTTGCGTCGTCCGATGCCTGCAAGATGGCAACGGTCATTGATGCTGTGCCGAAGCAGAAGGCCAAGAACGACTGCCTGCAACGCGAACAGATGCCGCTATGGTTTGCGGAAGTTTGCAAGCTGCCGGCGGTTGTGTCCGCCTATCTGCGGGCGTTGCTGCTCACTGGTGCCCGGCGTGAAGAACTGGCCTCCCTTAAGTGGGAAGACGTGGACTTTCAGTGGAATAGCTTGACCATCAAGGACAAGGTAGAAGGACAGCGAATCATCCCGCTTACGCCCTATGTTGCCGCCCTACTAGCCGACCTTAAGCGGCGCAACGACACACCGCCGCCGAAGTACCGCATCGTCCGTGGCAAAAGAATCGCTAACGACCTCAAGCATTGGAAGCCTTCTCAGTGGGTGTTCAGCAGTCGTGGCAAGTCGGGTCGTATTGAAGGGCCGAACGCTGCTCACAATACGGCATTGACCGCTGCCGGCTTGCCCCATGTCTCTCTGCATGGCCTACGCCGCTCGTTCAAGAGCTTGGCAGAGTGGGTGGAAATGCCGGTGGGCGTGGTCGCGCAAATCATGGGGCACAAGCAGTCTGCCACGGCGGAAAAGCATTACACAGTGCGCCCCCTGGACTTGTTGCGCCTGTGGCATTCCCGCTATGAATCGTGGCTGCTTGAACAAGCCGGCATAGAACAGCCGAAGGAAGGCGCGCCCGGATTGCGCGCCGTGCAGAGCATTACCGCCGCCTGACGGTATCAGGCAAAGCGGGCCGGCCAAGTGTTTGCGCACGAGGCCGACCCTAACCACGAAGCACCTTTACAGGAGATGCACCATGGCTTCAACCATTCTAACCAGCCAAGAGATGCTCCACCTTGAATTGGACATCAGCCAAGTAGAACTTCTGCGCAAGGTTGTTATCGCCGGCCTTGCTGCGGAGGGTGAACTGTTTCGGCTACAGAATGCGTACAAACTTTGTCAAATCTGCAAAGAGGCTGTGCCTGAGAGCATGAAGCCGATTGAAACGCTCACGAGTGATACGTTCACCGACTTCGCCGATGCCCTGTCCTCCCTTGAGTGGCCGAGCCAAGTCGAGTTGATACCACGTCGGGCGGTAGCCTGACGAGCAGACACGAGTCACGCCGCGCCTACCTCGACGGAGGGAACAGCCGGTCACCCTGCCGGCCTGGCGCGGCTCCTGCATGAAGGGGCATGAGGGTGATGCGATGGAAAAGCTGGAACAACTGAATACGGTTGTATGGTGGGACACCACCATGAACGCGCGGGATTGGCTTGCTATGGCGAACGTTAATCCGCACGAGGCGGCCATGCTGCTTTGTTGCCTGAACCCACTTGGCCGCCCAGCGCTCGACCCAGAAACAACCTACGTAGATGGTGATACGTCGTCACCGGAGAGGTACCGCGTGCTGTTGCGTGCATTCGATGACGTTGCCAATACTTTGCCGCAGTACAGGACGCTAATCGACTGGCTCGCAATCGCTCAGAAACGGGGCTTGCGGTACCACAGGTGGATTGACGAATACATGAAGTGTCTTGGCAATAGTTCGCCGGCCGTCTATTCAACGGGAATTGACCTGGTTAAGTCTAACCAGCCGCTACAACGGCAACGCTTCCAAGAGCAAGAAATCTTACGCGTACTGACAGAGAAGGGTTACGAAGCTAAGGCGCTCCCAACAAGGGCAGCGGGCAAATCGGGAGCGAAGGCAGAAGTTCGCGGGCAACTACGTTTCACGGTATCAGTTTTCAACAAGGCTTGGGACCGGCTTCGTCAGTCCGGAGAAATTGCCGACGCTGATTAGCATTGGCTACTCCTCCAAACTGGGGGATAGGGGACTCTTGCGGGGGAGGATAGACGGGAAATTTCAATGCATTCCGTACCGCTAAAGCGGGTTACTTAGGAGTGCATCGAATGACCAAAATCCCAAATGCACTGGCTGAAATCGCAGCCGGGCGCGACCACATCCAAACGTCGGAGTTTGCCCGCGCCGCCAACAGGGCAAGCCAAACCATCCGCAAGAACTACTGCCTGACCGGCGAATGCTTTGGCATTCGCCCAATCAAGTTTGGCAACAGGCTGCTTTGGCCTGTCGCTGACATTGCCGCCTTGCTAAAAGGGAGTCGGCAATGAAAAACGCCCGCCCCCAAACAACAGAAGCGAGCGCCCTGGACAAGCGCAATAATACATCAGCTCAACTGCATCTCGACGGCATCGAACCAGCACCACTGGCTGTTACATGGCCGCAGCCGAATACCCATGCCGCAATGGCATTGACGCGAATGCTGGCGGGTGAGCGATTAACGCAGCCGTCATATGGCTGGCACGGCTGGCGCCTGGCGGCGTATGTGAAGTCACTAGAGTATCTTGGCTGGCCCGTCGAGCGCGCCGATGTGCCGCCTCCTCCTGGCTTCGAAGGCACGCGGCCGATTAGGCTTTATTGGCTTCATGGGAGTGTCATCAGACAAGCCTTTGAAATGCGGAGGCGTGAACCATGAGCGCTATCAAACTAACCGGCATGATTACTCGCGCCGAGGTGGTTGAGGGAACGTTGACGCTTTCGGTCGACGTTGGGCAGTCAGTGCCGGCTAATCTGAGCGTGCAGATTGTTCATGAGAACGCAAATGTCGAAAGAACGGGGCAGGCGTTGTTAGCGAAAATTTGCCATCACACTAAAG
>CAZRLI010000280.1:0-3211 GCA_964600535.1 uncultured Steroidobacteraceae bacterium
GCACCGATTGCTCGGCTTCCTCGCGGCGCTGCGCCGTCACGGTCACTTCCTCGAGGCCCTGGATGACCTTGTCCTGCTGTCCGGCGGCTTGCTGCGCGACGGCGAGGCTCCCGGTGCCTGCGGTCGTGACGGCCAGCGCGAACGTGGCGAGCCGTGCAAGAGTCTTGGGTACACATGCCATCGTCGTGATCTCCTGAGAGCGGTTGTTGCGTACACCCATCAATTGGGCCGGTACGCTTGGCACACGTGCGCGACCCCAGCGTCCGTTTACAGTGTCCGGACATTCACTGTAAATAGGCACAGGCCGCAAACCACCCGCAGGGGGCGCGCACTGCAGGCTACGGCCCCCCCCCGATGCCTCAGAGCAACAGGCCGGCCCAGGCCACGAGCACCATCAGGACGAGGCCCGGGATGAGCCTCGACCCGAAACGGGCGCCGCCCGACCACGCGGCGATCACCGCCTTGGTCAGTGCATTGGTCGAGAATCCGGCGAGCACGGCGATGCGGGCGGTTGCCAGGTCGAGCGCACCGCCCCGGTGCAGCGCACCCGCCGAAGCGGCGCCGGCGTGTACATCGGCAAGGCCCGAAAGCCCCGCTCCGAGGATCGCGCCCTGCGGCCCGAGCCAGCGCACGAGCAGCGTCGAGCCCGCGATCACGCCACCCATGGCGAGCGCAAACCCGAGCGCGTGCGCGGGGCTGAACGCCCGCCCGGGCGTGACCGCCCCGTCGCTGCCCTGCGCGTGCCACATATAGAAGGCGCCATAGAGGACCGCGACGGCACCCGACAGCGCCAGCGGCAGCGCCATCGATCGCAGCAGCGGCAGGCTCGTGAGGCCGAGGACCGCCGTGAGCTGCAGTACGGTGGCGACCGAGGAAAGCGCCGCACCCGCCACCGCGGCGCGCGCGGCCGCAGGCGTCCCGCGTGCCCGCGCGCCCATCGCGCTGTGGGTCGCGGCGCTCGAGACGAAGCCCGAGAGAAAACCCGCCAGCGGCAGGCCACGCTGCGCCCCGAAGGCCCGCAGCGCGACGTAGCCGAGCGCATTGATCGCCATGAAGAGCACGGCCAGCGCGAACACGAGCCGCAGGTTCAGCAGGCCCCAGGGATCGAGTGGCCGGTCGGGCAGCAAGGGCAGGACGATCAGTGCCGCCGCTGCGAGCAGCAAGCCGTCCGTCACTTCGTGCGCAGTGAGGCGGTGGCGCACGAAATCATGCAGGCGGGAGCGCGACAGCAGCAGGATCGTGACCAGCACGCCGAGCCCGGCCGCCAGCGCCGTGTCGCGCATCGCCAGGGCGCCGAGCAGGTACGTGATCACCAGCGCGACTTCCGTCGTGAGCCCGGGCTCGGCCGCGCCGGCCTTGCGGTAGGCGAGAGCCGCGAAGCTGGCCGTCACGACGCCGAAGGCGAGGAGGACCGGCGTCGATCCGTAGAGCGCCGCGAGCGCGCCGAGCAGCGCAACCAGCGTGAATGTACGCACGCCGGCCGTTGCCTCGCTGTCACCGTGCGCCCGCTCGCGCTCGACGCCGATCATGAGGCCAATGCCGAACGCAGCCGCAAGTCCCGTGAGTTGTAACCCCGCCATGTCCGGCGGATCTTACAGGCGGGGATGAGCCATTGTGAGCGCGCTCACAAAATGGCCCGCTACGGCCCGGGCGGCTGCGGTTAGACTGGCGCAGGCATGGAGAAGAAAGCGCCGCGTGCGCCGGAGCGCCGCGGTAACGGTATCGATCGCCGCCAGCGAACGCTGCACGGCCTGTTCGCGGGCAGCGCCCATTCGCGGCGCCAGGGTCCCCGCAGGCATGCGGACCGGGCACTCGCCGCCGTCGATCGCCATCATCCGCAGTGGCTCGCCGTCGCGCTCGTGATCCTGCTGCTGTCCTGCGCGGATGCCGTCCTGACGCTCGTGCTGATGCAGCATGGTGCGACCGAAGTGAACCCGCTCATGGCTCCGCTGGTGACCGGCTCCGGGCACGCGTTCGCGTTCTGGAAGCTGCTGTTGACGGCATCCGGCGTGATCGTGCTGACGATCCTGGTGCGCATTCGCGCGTTCGGGACTTTTCCCGCCGGGATCATTCTCTATCTCGCCGCCGCCGGCTACGCGGTGCTGGTGGGATACGAGCTCTGGCTGCTCGACCGCATGGGGTCGATCGGCTAGACTGATTTGCCGTATTTGCCGCCTTTCCCGTCGAGTGAGCACAACCCTGTCGGACCAGCTTGCCTCCACCCCGTTGTACGGCAGCAATGCCGCCTACATCGAGGCCCTCTACGACCAGTACCTCCGTGATCCCGCGAGCGTCGACGCCGCCTGGCGCGACTGGTTCGCGCGGCTCGGGCCCGGCCGGCAGGCCGAGCAATCGCACGCGGACATCGTCGCCGCGATCGCGCAGCGCGCGAAGTTGCCGCGCGACCGGTCGGCTGCCGCGCCGCCGGCGGACGGCGCGAGCCTCGCAAGTGCGAAGCAGGGCGCGGTGGCCCGCCTCGTGCAGATCTGGGCCAACCGCGGCCACCTCGTCGCCCAGCTCGATCCGCTGGGCCTGCTCGAGCGGCCGCTGCCACGGGTACTGGAACTCGACTACTTCGGCCTGTCCGAAGCCGATCTCGACACCGAGTTCTTCACCGGCAGCCGCTCGGGCTCGATCGCGCAGCGCCTGCCGCTGCGCGAGATCATCGCGCAGCTGCGGCACATCTACGGCGGGCCGATCGGTGCCGAATTTGCGCACGTGTCGGACAGCGAACAGCGGCTGTGGCTGCAGGACGAGTTCCAGTCGGGCCGCATGCTCGGCACCTTCACGGCCGACGAGCAACGCAACATCCTCTGGCAGCTGACCGCCGCCGAGGGCCTCGAGCGTTACCTGCACACGAAGTACGTCGGCCAGAAGCGCTTCTCGCTCGAAGGCGGCGACGCGCTCATTCCGCTGCTCGACGACCTGGTGCAGCGGGGCGGCGCCGCCGGCATCGAGGAATGCATCATCGGCATGGCGCATCGCGGCCGCCTCAATGTGCTGGTGAACGTGCTCGGCAAGTCACCTTCGGTGCTGTTCTCGGAATTCGAGGGCAAGTACGACAGCGCGCACCTGCAGGGCTCGGGCGACGTCAAGTACCACAAGGGCTTTTCGGCAGACCTGCGTACGCCGGGCGGCAACGTGCACGTGGCGCTGGCCTTCAATCCCTCGCATCTCGAGATCGTCAATCCGGTCGTCGAAGGCTCGGTGC
>CAZRLI010000281.1:0-3204 GCA_964600535.1 uncultured Steroidobacteraceae bacterium
CGAGGAAATCGAGGAGTTGCTGCAACATCATCCGCTGCTCAATAGGTCACGGCCGTCGCGCGCCCATCGCGGGTACGCTGCAGCGACGGCGCACGGCGCACCACCGCGTCGATCTGGTACATCGGCACATCGACGACCGTCGTCGCGCCATCGGGTACCACGGCGCGATGCGAGCCGCGATACGGCCCGGCGGCGAGGTCCTCGCCACAGACTCGGCGCAGTTCGTCGCGCACCTCCTCCGAGGACTGATACTCGGAACCGGCGATGCCGAGCAGGTTGCACAGCACGCGATAGACTTTCCACGCCGGGCGCGATTCACCGACCGGGCGCGCGGCACCCGGTACGCTCTGCCAGCGGCCCTCCAGGTTCACGTAGGTACCGGAAGTCTCCGCGAAGGTGCCCACCGGCAGCAGCACGTGGGCGAGCTCCCGCAGGGTATCCGAGTCATAGGGTGTCGCCGCGACGACGAAACCCGCGCCCGCGAGCGAGCGGGCCGCATCGGCGTGCACGCTGTCGATCCAGGGCTCGACGCCCCCCGCCAGCAGGTAGGCCGACAGCGGGCGCTCGAGCATGTCGCGCGCCGTGAGGCCGGGGATGGAGGGCACCTCGCCGCCCGCATCCCGGTGGGGCACGGCGCCGGCGAGGTAGGCGCCGGCCGCATTGGCGCCCTCCGCGAGTACCCCGAGCGTGGCGCCCGTGGCGACCGCCAGCGCGGCCGCGATCGCCCGCAGGTCGTCGTAGGCCGGGTGGCGGATGGCGAGTGCACCGAGCCAGATGGCGCGCTGCGCGCCGCTCGCGAGTTGCGCGGCGATGGCCTCGTGGTCGTCCGAGGCGGGTGCCGACTGCAGCAACGCGGCCAGCCCGGCTGGCGGCGGCGCGCCGCTGGCCGCGAGGGCCGCGCGCAGCACGCCCGCCAGCTCGAGCACCTGGCGGGCGGGAGTTGCTTCGATGTAGGACGCAACCGGAAAGAGATAGTCGAAGCGGGACGGGTTCAGGAACGAGACGCGTGCACCGCGCCGCGCGGCCTTGCGCACGCGATGCGCGAGCACCGGGATCTCGCGCCGCAGGTTGCTGCCGACGACCAGCAGTGCATCGAGCTGGTCGACCGACGCGAGCGGCAGGCCAAGCGAGGGGTAGACCGGATCGGCATGCTGGTCGCGGAAATCGCTCTGCCGCAGGCGATGATCGATGTTGTGCGAGCCGAGCCCGCGCACGAGGCGGTTGAGGAGGTAGAGCTCCTCGACGGAACTCGACGGGCTCGCGAGCACGCCGAGCGGGCCCCGCGCATGCCGCAGCCCGTTTGCCACCGCCTCGAGCGCCGCCTCCCAGCCGACCGTGCGCCACTCCCTGCCTTCACGCAGCAGCGGCGCACTGAGCCGGTCCGGGCTGTAGACACCCTCGTAGCTGAAGCGATCGCGATCGGCAATCCAGGTCTCGTTGACCGCCTCGTTGGCCCGCGGCACGACGCGCATCAAGCGCCCGCGCAGCACATGGCCATAGAGGTTGGAGCCCGCGCCGTCGTGCGGCGACACCAGCGGCGCCTGGGTCATTTCCCAGGCGCGCGCGCGGAACCGGAACGGCTTGCTGTTGAGCGCACCCACCGGGCACAGGTCGATGACGTTGCCGGACAGCTCGTGGTCGACGCTGCGCTCGATATAGGTGCCGATCTCCATCCATTCGCCGCGGCCGGTCGTGCCGAGTTCCTGGATGCCCGCGACATCCTGCCCGAAACGCACGCAACGCGTGCAATGGATGCAGCGGGTCATGTCGGTCGAGATCAGCGGACCGATGTTCTTGTCCTTGACGACGCGCTTGCGCTCCACGAAGCGCGAGATGTCGCGCCCGTAGCCCATCGCCAGGTCCTGCAGCTCGCACTCGCCGCCCTGGTCGCAGATCGGGCAATCGAGCGGGTGGTTGATCAGCAGGAATTCCATGGTCGCCTTCTGGGCGGCGAGCGCCTTCGGCGACTTGGTGAAGATCTTCATGCCCTCGGCGACCGGGGTCGCGCAGGCGGGCATCGGCTTCGGCGCCTTCTCCACCTCGACGAGGCACATGCGGCAGTTGGCCGCGATCGGCAGCTTCTCGTGGTAGCAGAAGCGCGGCACGTACGCGTCGTGCGCGTCCGTGACCTGGATGATCATCGCGCCCTTCTTCGCCTGGCGCGCGACGCCGTCGACTTCGACGTTGACCAGATCCTCACTCATACGATGCTGCGCCCGCCATGATCGACCATGTACTCGAACTCGTGCCGGAAGTGCTTGACGAAACTCTGCACCGGCCACGCCGCCGCGTCGCCGAGCGCGCAGATCGTGTGGCCCTCGATGCGGTTGGCGACATCGACGAGGAGGTTCACGTCCTCGCGCCGCCCCTGACCCGCGAGGATCCGCTTCAGCGTGCGGTTCAGCCAGCCCGTGCCCTCGCGGCAGGGCGTGCACTGGCCGCAGGACTCGGACATGTAGAAGCGCGACAGGCGCTCGAGTGCCTTCACCATGCAGGTCGTCTCGTCCATCACGATGACCGCGGCCGAGCCGACCGCCGATCCTGCCGCCTTCAGCGAGTCGTAGTCCATGTTGAGCTTGAGCATCGTCTCCCCGGGCACCACCGGTACCGAGGAACCGCCGGGAATCACGGCCTTCAGTCGACGGCCGCCCTTCACGCCACCGGCAATGGCCAGCAGTTCCGCGAACGGCACGCCCAGCGGCAGTTCGAAGTTGCCCGGCTTCTCGACATGCCCGGATACGGAAAAGATCACCGTGCCGCCCGAATTCGCCGGCCCGAGCGCGGCAAACCATTGCGGCCCCTTGCGCAGGATGGTCGGTACCGACGCGTAGCTCTGCGTGTTGTTGATCGTGGTCGGCTGGCCGTACAGGCCGTAGTTCGCCGGGAACGGCGGCTTGAAGCGCGGTTTGCCCTGCTTGCCCTCGAGCGATTCGAGCAGCGCGGTCTCTTCGCCGCAGATGTAGGCGCCAGCGCCGACGAAGGCGTAGAGGTCGAAATCGATACCGGAGCCCTGGATGTTCCTGCCGAGCAGGCCCGCGGCATAGGCCTCCGCAAGCGCCGCCTCGAAGCGCGGCACCGGCTCGCCGAGGAACTCGCCACGTATGTAGTTGTAGCCGACGGTCGCACCCATCGCGAAGCCGCCGATCGCCATGCCTTCGATCAGCGAGTGCGGGTTGTAGCGCAGTATGTCGCGATCGTGGCAGG
>CAZRLI010000282.1:0-3178 GCA_964600535.1 uncultured Steroidobacteraceae bacterium
CCCGGCCTGCTGAAGCTCAAGGTCGTGAAGAAGCCCGCCACCAAGGCGCGCGAAGGCGTCAACCCCTTCACCGGCGAGAAGATGACTTTCAAGGCCAAGCCGGCGTCCAAGAAGGTCCGTGCGATGCCGCTGAAGAGCCTCAAGGCCTTCGTGAACTAAGGCCGAGCGCCTCGTTCTTCGATCAGGAAAGCCCGGCCGGGGTCACCCGGCCGGGCTTTCCGCTTTCCGGGCAAAGCCGACCACCCGCTCGCGCAGTTCGTTGAGCTTGCCGTGGAAGAAATGCCCGACGCCCGGGAACAGGGCGATCTCGGGCGCGGGCACCTGCTCGCGGGCCCAGTCGAGTACCGCGCCCGGCGCGATGACCTCGTCGGCCTCGCCTTGGGCGAGGAACCATGGACAGCGCGGACCCTGCACCTTGAAGGTCGAAAGCCGGCCGACCGCCGGCGCGACGACGGCCACCCGCTCCGCGCCCTGCCGCCGCGATGCATTGATCGCGACGAATCCGCCGAACGAAAAACCCGCGAACCATACGGCCGCGCCGGGCCAGCGCGCGGCGCCCCAGGCAGCGACCGCCAGCGCGTCGAGCGTCTCGCCCTGGCCCTCGTCGTAGTGTCCCGTACTGCGCCCGACGCCCCGGTAGTTGAATCGCAGGGTGGGCAGGCCGACGTCCTGCAGGGCCCGCGCGAGCGCATAGACGACCTTGTTGTCCAGGGTGCCCCCCTGCAGCGGGTGCGGGTGGCAGACGACGCCGTAGGCGCGTGGCGCGGTCTCGATCGATCCTTCGAGCAGGATTTCCAGTGGCCCCGCCGGACCGTCGATCAGCCTGCGATCACCCCGCGACATCACGGTTCCCGGTAGACGACGCCTTCCTTCATCACGAAGTTGACGCGCTGCATCGTGGTGATGTCGGCGAGCGGATCGCCCGGCACCGCGACGAGGTCCGCCTGCTTGCCGACCGTGACGCTGCCCACGCGATCGTCGATCTCGAGGAATTTCGCCGGCACGCTGGTCGCCGAGCGGATCGCCGCCATCGCCGGCATGCCGGCCGCGACCATCAGTGCGAACTCGCGCGCGTTCTCGCCGTGCGCCGAGACCCCCGTGTCGGTGCCGAACATGATCGGCACGCCGATCTGCCAGGCCCTGGCAAAGGTCTTCTGGATCTGCGGCCCGACCGCTAGCGCCTTCGGCCTCACGAGCTCGGGCAGGAAACCGGGCTCCTGCGCGCGCTCGAAGACATACTCGCCGGCGCTGATGGTCGGGACGTAGTACACGCCCCGCTCCTTCATCATGCGCATGGCTTGCTCGTCGAGGAAGGTCCCATGCTCGATCGAGGCGACCCCGCCACGTATCGCGCGCTTGATGCCCTCGGTGCCGTGGGCATGCGCGGCCACCTTGAAGCCGTAGTCGCGCGCCGTGTCGACGATGGCGCGGATCTCTTCCTCGGTGAACTGCGGGTTCATGCCGTTCTTGGCGATCGACAGTACCCCGCCCGTGGCCGTGATCTTGATGACGTCGGCGCCGTCCTTGTAGCGCTGGCGGACCGCCTGCGCGGCATCCGCCACGCCATCGGCCACGCCGTCCACCGGCCCGGGCTCGCCCCGGCGCAGGTACTCCGCCATGCCATTGGTCGGGTCGCCGTGGCCTCCCGTCGATGCGATCGCGGTCCCGGCCGCGAAGATCCGTGGCCCGGGTACCTTGCCGGCGTTGATCGCGTTGCGCAGCGCGATGTCGGTGTTGAACTCCGAACCGAGGTCGCGCACGGTCGTGAACCCCGCGAGGAGGGTGCGCTGCGCGTAGACCACGCCGTCGATCGCGATGTCGGCCGGCCCCTTCTTGAACCGGTCCAGTTCGCTCGTGCGGCTGTTCTGGCTCGTGATGTGCACGTGCATGTCCATGAGCCCCGGCATCACGGTGCCGGCCGCCAGGTCGATCACGCGATCACCCGCGCCCGGCGCGCGAAAGCCGGGCTCGATCGCGCTGATGCGGCCCGCATCGACCACGATCGTCTGGCGCTCGGCCACCCGGTCGGACAGGCCATCGATCACGCGACCGGCATGGATCAGGGTCGCGGCATCCGCAGGCATCGCCAGCAGCCCCAGGAGAGCCGCGGCCGCTGCGGCCATGCCTTGCCGCGGCTTCACTGGATTCCCACCAGCTCGACGTCGAATACCAGTGTGGCGCCGGGGGGAATCACGCCGCCGGCACCCCGGGCGCCGTAACCGAGCTCTGGGGGAATCACCAGGCGACGCTGGCCGCCGACCTTCATGCCCGCGACACCCTGGTCCCAGCCCGCGATCACTTCACCCGCGCCGATGTGGAAGGTGAAGGGCTGGCCGTGGTCGCGCGAGCTGTCGAACTTCTGGCCCTTGTGGTCGGGCGCGGCGGCTGCATACAGCCAGCCGGTGTAATGCACGACGGCCGCCTGCCCGGCGGCGACCGCGGGACCGCTGCCTTCCTCGAGATCGGTGATGGCAACGGACACGGCGGGGCTCTCCTTCTGGTCGGTGGCGGGGGGCGCATCGGCAGCGCTGCACGCGGCGAGCGGCAGGGCGGCCAGCAACAGGGCGGACAATCGCATCGCGGGCATTCAGCGTGGCTCCCGTTCTGGTTTGAAATCGAGCGAGACGGAATTGATGCAGTAGCGCTGTCCCGAGGGTTTCGGGCCATCGTCGAACACGTGGCCGAGGTGCGCGCCGCAGTGCGCGCAGCTGACCTCGATGCGTTCCATGCCGTGGCTCGGGTCGCGTGACGTCGTCACGCGCTCGCCCGCCAGCGGCAACCAGAAGCTCGGCCAGCCCGAACCCGAGTCGTACTTTTCCCCGGAACTGAAGAGCGCGGTGCCGCAGACCACGCAGCTGTAGGTGCCGCGCGCCTTGTGGGCGTTGTATGCGCCGCTGAAGGCTCGTTCCGTGCCCTTCTCCTGCGTGACATGGAAGGCCAGCGGCGACAGGCGCTGGCGCAACTCCTCGAGCTGCTTCGGATCCGGCATGACGGGCCTCCCGCGGTGGGCAGGCATTATCGCAGGGCGGCGAGCTGCAACAACACCCGGTTGAGGCGCCGCACGAAATCACCGGGATTGGCCACCTCGCCCGACTCGGCGAGCGCCGCCTGATCGAGCAGCAACCGCGCGAGCTCATCGAAGGCTTCGCCCGCCTCGAGCGTCTCGAGCCGCTGCAGC
>CAZRLI010000283.1:0-3171 GCA_964600535.1 uncultured Steroidobacteraceae bacterium
GAAGCGCTCGCTGGCCGGTGCGTCCGGTCCCTCGAAACTGACATGGATGCCGTCCGCCGCCGCCTGCATCGCCGTCACCCTCGTGCCGAGCAGGATGCGCTCGTAGCGCGTGCGCAGGCGCTTCTCGAGCGGGCGGACGAGGTCCGGATCGGCACCGGGCATGAGCTGTTTCGTCAACTCCACGACGCTCACCCTCGAGCCGAGCGCGTCGTAAACGCAGGCCATCTCGAGGCCGATGATGCCGCCACCGACGACCAGCAGGCGCGGCGGGATATCCGCCAGGTCGAGCGCCCCGCTCGAGTCCATGATGCGCGGATCGGAGGGCGCAAAAGGCAGGCGCATCGGCTCGGAACCGGCGGCGACGATGCACTGCTCGAAGCGGATGCGTTCGCTCGTGCCATCCTCACGGGTCACTTCGAGCAGCTGCGGCCCGATGAACCGCCCGGTACCCCGCACGATCTCGACCTTGCGCTGCTTGGCCAGCATGCCGAGGCCGTTGGTCAGGCGTTTCACGACGCTCGATTTCCAGGCACGCAGCTTGTCGAGGTCCAGGCGCGGCTTGCCGAAGACCACGCCGTGGGTTGCCATCGCGGCCGCGTCCTCGATGACCCTGGCCGCGTGCAGCAGCGCCTTGGACGGGATGCACCCGACGTTGAGGCAGACGCCACCGAGCATCGGCCAGCGCTCGACGAGCGTGACCGCGAGCCCGAGGTCCGCAGCGCGGAAAGCCGCCGTATAGCCGCCGGGACCGGCACCGAGCACCAGCAGCTGCGTGCTGCGGTCCGCGCTGGCCTCGTCCGGCACGCCCGCGAGCTGCAGCAGCACTTTCGTGCGCAGCGACTCTTCCGCGGCGGGCGGCGGCGGCGCCCCGCCCTGGTCGGATGCGCGCCGTGCCGGCACAGGCGCCACGGGCGCGGCCCCGGCAGCGCCCACTTCCAGTCGCGCGATGATCGACCCCGCCGAGACCCGGTCGCCCTTGCGCACCGTGAGCTCCACCAGCGTGCCCACCAGCGGGCTCGGCACGTCCATCGTCGCCTTGTCGGTCTCGAGCGTGACCAGCGGCGTGTCGACCTCGACCCGGTCGCCGACCGCGACGAGCACGTCGATGATGGGCACGTCCTTGTTGCCCCCGAGGTCGGGGACCGTGACGTCGCGGATGCTCACGGTACGGCTTCGAGCAGGGCCTGGGGATCGGCGAGCTGCGCGGCGAGGTAGGTGGTGAAGCGCGCCGCGACCGCCCCGTCGATCACCCGGTGATCGTACGACAGCGACAGCGGCAGCATGAGCCGCGGCACGAAACTGCCGCCCTGGTGGACGGGCTTCATGGCCGAACGGGACACGCCGAGGATCGCCACTTCGGGCGCATTGATGATCGGCGTGAACGCCGTGCCGCCGATGCCACCGAGGCTCGAGATCGTGAAGCTGCCACCCTGCATGTCGCCCGCCGGCAACTTGCCGTCGCGCGCCTTCGCGGACAGTTCGGCGAGCGCGCGGGCAATCTCGTATACGTCCTTGCGGTCCGCATCGCGCACCACCGGCACGAGCAGTCCGTTCGGCGTATCGGCGGCGAAGCCGATGTGGAAGTATTTCTTGAAGACGAGGTTCTGGCGGGACTCATCGAGCGAGGCATTGAACTGCGGGAAGTGCTGCAGCGTGCGCACGCAGGCGCGCACGATGAAGGCGAGCGGCGTGAGCTTCACGCCCGACTTCTCCGCCTTGGCCTTGAGCTTGGCGCGCGTTGCCTCGAGGTCGGTGATGTCGGCCTCGTCGAACTGCGTGACATGCGGCAGGTTGACCCATGACGCGTGCAGCCGCGCGCTGGAAATCTTCTGGATGCGGCCAAGCGGCTTGACCTCGATGGCGCCGAAGGCCGCGTAGTCGACCACGGGCACCGCCGGCCAGCCGGGCGCGCCGGTCGCCGGGCCGCCGCCCGCCGGCCCGCCGCCACCGAGCAGGCGCTTCACGAACGACTTGACGTCGTCCGCCGTGATGCGCCCCTTCAGCCCGCTGCCCGGCACGCGCCCGAGGTCGACCCCGAGTTCGCGCGCCAGCTTGCGCACCGCGGGTCCTGCATGCGCCCGCGAAAAGCCGGCCTCATCGATTGGCGCCGGCGCGGCGGCAGCGGCCGGCGTGGCCACGGCAGGAGTGGCCACGGGCGGCGTCGGTGCAACCACGGCTCGCGACGCCGGGTTTCCAGGTGCCAGGTTCGGCGCCGCTGCGGGCGCAACCGCGGCAACCGGTTCGGCTGCGGGTACCGGTGCCGGTACCGCTGCGGATGCCGCCGCGCGCACCGTGACCACGAGGTCGCCCGGATTGACGGTACCGCCTTTCGTGACGTGCACGGCTTCGACGACACCCGCGGCGGTCGCCGGCACGTCCATCGTGGCCTTCTCGGTCTCGAGCGTCGCGAGCGGCGTCTCCAGCTGCACGGCATCGCCCGGCTTCACGAGCACGTCGATCACCGCGACGTCCTTGAAGTCGCCCATGTCGGGCACGCGCATCTCGATGAGCTGGGTCATGCGGCGCTCATGTCCTGAGCGGGTCCGGCTTGGCGACATCGATGCCGTACTTCTCGATGGCCGCGGCGGGCGTCGCGCGGTCCACCTTGCCCTCGTCCGCCAGCGCCTTGAGCGCCGCGAGCACGATGAAGTGCCGGTCGACCTCGAAGTGCT
The DNA here is from genome assembly GCA_964600535.1 of uncultured Steroidobacteraceae bacterium. GTDB lineage: Bacteria > Pseudomonadota > Gammaproteobacteria > Steroidobacterales > Steroidobacteraceae > CADEFQ01. The sequence goes on from CAZRLI010000283.1 coordinate 2,673, forward strand.
TGCGCAACTGCGCACGCGAATCGCTGCGGCCGTAGCCGTCGGTGCCGAGCGTGACGTATTGCCCGCTGACCCACTTGCGGATCTGGTCCGGCACGCTGCGCATGTAGTCGGTCGCGGCGATGACCGGGCCTTCGCGGTCCTTGAAGCATTGCTGCACGTAGGGTACGCGCGGCGTCTCGGCCGGATGCAGCAGGTTCCAGCGCTCGCAGTCGAGCGCATCGCGGCGCAGCTCCCCGAACGACGGCGCGGAGAAGACGTCCGCGGGGATGCTGAAGTCCTGCTCGAGCAGCGCCGCCGCCGCGATCACTTCCCGCAGGATCGTGCCCGAGCCCACCAGCGTCGCGCGCACGCGCCCGCGCCCGCCTATCTGCAGCAGGTACAGGCCCTTCAGGATCCCCTGCTGCACGCCGCTCGGCATCGGCGGCTGCACGTAATTCTCGTTCATGCAGGTGACGTAATAGAACACCGGCTCATGCTCGACGAACATGCGCCGCAGGCC
>CAZRLI010000284.1:0-3154 GCA_964600535.1 uncultured Steroidobacteraceae bacterium
ATGGCGATGTTTCGCTCTGCCGGCATCGAAAGCGTCACGGTCGGCAGCGTCGTCAGTGTCAAGGATTCGTCCTGGCAGTCCGCGATCGAGTCGTTCCTCGGCCGCAATCGGCATGCCCTCGTCGTTGCCTACGGCCGGGAACGGGAAGCGGTCCGCCTGCTTCGAACCGCACCTCGCCCGCTGTTCGAGGTCACGATCGTGCAGCCATCGCACATCCGCGATGACCTGAAGCGCAGCTACGACGCAACGACCGTGGCATCGCTCCTCGAGAGCTCGAACAGCATCGCGCTGACGTACCTGCGTCGTCTTCTGGGGCAGATGCGCCAGGTCGACACCGAGGAGGAGCTTGAACGGTATGAGCGCGCTCTGACGCGCGACGGCATGCTGAGCGCCAACGGTGGAACGCGAAGAATCCGCCTGGTGCCTTCGTCGGAGTGGGTGTTGGGTGCTCGCATTTCGAGCGAAGAACGCGAGGCCCTGCGAGCGGAGGTCTTGGAAGCGACCCGGACTGACGGCGAGGCTCGGAACGGAGTGCGGCTCGCCATGGAAGCGGCGAACCGCGTGACAAGTGTCCTGCGCGACGTCACGCCGGAGCGCATTCGCGTGTCGCTCGACGAACTGCATGACGCGAAGCGTTCGCTGGACGACACACCGGACCCGACCACGATCGACCTGCCGAGCCACCTCGTGGAGCTCAAGCGCCGAGTCGACAGCACGAAGCGTGCGGCCGACGATCTCGAGCGAGAGCTGACGGATCTGCGCGAGACGCGAGGCAAGAGAGGGGGCGCGCTTGAGGAAACGCGGACGAATCTGGGCAAGGCGCAGAGCGACCTTACTGATCTGCAGACGCGGTATGGCGCCGCGGCGGAGGATGTCGACTATGACGTTGAAGCCGCAACGACCACCTATGACAAAGCGCGCGAAATCGACTCAGCTGATGGTCCTGTGGCGGCCCTGACGTTCCTGGAGACTGAAGCAAGGCGGGCGAACGACCGGATCGTCAAGTCGGAGTCGGATGCAAAGGCCGAGTTCACGGCATTCATCAACGAGATGTCGATCAACCTCGTCGAAGAGCGAAGTGACTGGCGAAAGGCTGCGACGTGGGTCCGGAACCATGTCCAGAAGCTCACCGCTTCGACCCTGGTGGAATACGAGCAGGAGGCCAAGGCGGCACGCGAGGCGGCCAACCAGTCATTCCGTGCCGACGTTGCCTACCGCATGCGCGAGGCGATCAAGCGTGTGGAACACGACATTGATGATCTGAACAGAATCCTCCGTGCGTGCCCGGAATTCACCGGCGGCGAGAAGTACCGATTCGTGGCCACACCCGCGCTCGCGCACAAGGCGCTATACGAGCTCATCCAGAGCAGCGCCTTTCTGGAGTCGGGGTCCTCGCCCTTGTTCGAGGCGGCCGACGATGTCCAGAAGAAGCTGGTTTCGTTTCTCGAGGCGTGCGAGACCGGCGCCGACAAGGCCAATAACCCGCTCGAAGACTATCGACTCCTGTTCAACTTCGACCTCGAGATCCGCGTCGGCGACAAGAAGGTCGATTCGCTCAGCAAGCGGCTCGGTGTGGGGTCGAACGGCGAACACCTGGTGCCCTTCTACGTCATCGCGGGCGCTTCGCTCGCCAATGCCTATCGCTTGAAGGCAGGGGAGCCGCACGAGGGCACGGCCGTGATGATCATCGACGAGGCGTTCCACGGCTTCGATGCCCAGAACGCCTACGTCACGGCGCAGTTCCTGCGATCGCTCGGTCTGCAACTCGTGATGGCGGCGCCGGATGCGGACGTCGGGAAGCTGGTGCCGGTCCTCGACTCTTACTACGATCTCGATCGCTTCGGATCGGATGTCTTCACGAGCGAGGTGATCGTCAAGGAAGACGCCCGGCGGCTCCTCGAGACCGACATGCCGAGTCGCAATCCGCAACTCGTTGAACAAATGGCGGTGAAGTTCGGTAGCCCGGCATGAACCCGGTAGCCGGCCAGGCGCTGCTGAAGCTCCTGCGTAGAGCGGAGAACGCGTCGGGGAGGAGCGAGGACGGCCGCAACATCGGTCTGCGCTTCTCCAGCGAGTCCTTGCCCGCCTATTCGGCCATCGGCACGCATGCTGAGAAGGAGGCTTGCCATGGCGACCTCCTGCTTGCCGAACGCGACGGAGCGATCAGCATCGAGTGGGACCGACGAGCGGGCGAACGAAATCAAATCCTCCGAGTTCAGCTGCTGGATCGAGAGGCGCTTGCGCGGCACTTGGGAGTGGTACCGCGATGGGATGCGGTCGCCAGGGCCGCTCAGCATCTTGGGCCCCACCTGACGGAATACCCGGTGCTGGAGGAAGTGCTGGCGTCTTGGCGTCGAGGCGCGAAGGTCCGCGGTACTGGTCCAGAGGATGTCGAAGCATGGAGGTATGCGGTCGCCGTCGTATCCCACTGCCGTGCGCAGATCGCGACTGATGTGGCGGTGCGCAGGTTGAGCGCGCAGCTGACCGGCGACAGCAAGCGTGTCGAACAGCTCTCCGCACCCATCGATGTCCTGATCCAGGGGGAGGTGGCGGCCCCAGTCCGCGATCCGGAAGACGTCTTCAATGAGCTCGGGCTCGTCAAGTTTCCGCCGACGGTGCTGATCAGTGGCGCGCTTCAGGTACGCGTCGGCGCCCAGCATGTCCCGATTGACGCGCCCTATCTTGGCTTTCCGCCGTCGGCGATCACGGGGTTCGCATCCTGCGAAACCGTGGCCGTGTTGTTGACGGTCGAAAACCTCACGACCTTTCATGAGTTGGTCGGACAGCGTCAACACATGCCCACCGCGGTTCTTCTGTACACCGGTGGCATGCCCAGCCCTTCGTGGAAGCGCGTGTACCGCTTGCTCCTGACATCGCTACCAGTCGAGGCCAGGGTCTTCCACTGGGGCGACATTGATGCGGGCGGGTTCCGGATTGCCGACCACCTGGCCGCTTGTGCCGGGGAAGTGGGGCGACGCGTCGAACTGCACGCCATGAGCCCAGATGTCGCGCGTCTCGACTCTGTTTCGTCTCGACGTGCACTCGCGGACGCAGAGGTGTCGATGATCGAGAAGCTCTGCACCCGGTGGAATTGGGATGCGCCGGCTCGATGGGTATCGGCGCACCGGATTGCGGTGGAGCAGGAGTCGCTGCC
>CAZRLI010000285.1:0-3146 GCA_964600535.1 uncultured Steroidobacteraceae bacterium
ACCGGCATCACCGCGATCAGCAGGTAGGCGGTGATCAGCCAGGTCCAGACGAACAGCGGCATCTTCAGGAGGTTCATGCCTGGCGCGCGCATGTTCATGATCGTGACGACCACGTTGATCGCGCCGAGGATCGACGAGGCACCCATCAGGTGGATCGCGAAGATCATCATCGGGAAGCTGTCGCCACCCTGCAGGGCCAGCGGCGGATACATCGTCCAGCCGCCGGCCGGCGCGCCACCCGGCACGAACAGCGTGCCGAGCAGCAGCGTGAAGGCGAACGGCAGGATCCAGAACGAGAGGTTGTTGAGGCGCGGCAGCGCCATGTCGGGCGCGCCGATCTGGATCGGGATCATCCAGTTCGCGAGGCCCACCCACGCCGGCATGATCGCGCCGAAGATCATCACAAGGGCGTGCATCGCCGTCATCGAGTTGAAGAACTGCGGGTCGACGAACTGCAGGCCCGGCTGGAACAGCTCCGTGCGGATGACGAGTGCCATCGCGCCGCCGACGAAGAACATCGTGCAGGCGAACACGAGGTACATCGTGCCGATGTCCTTGTGGTTCGTGGAAAACACCCAGCGGCGCCATCCGTGCGGCTTGTGGTCGTGATCGTCGTGGGCGGCGGCGTGAGCGTGCGTTGCCATGTGCGGTTCTCTCGAGTCCCTGGGAGTGGCTTTACGAAATGGACGGCGTGGTGGCCGGGGCCGCGGCCGCCTGCTTGACGATGGCCTTCTGGGCCGCGAGCCAGGCGTCGAAGTCGCCCTTGCTCATCACGTCGACGACGATGGGCATGAAGCCGTGGTCGCGGCCGCAGAGTTCGGCGCACTGGCCGCGGTAGCGGCCGGTCTTGTCGGCATCGACCTTGAACCACATCTCGTTGACGAGGCCCGGGATCGCGTCCTTCTTCATGCCGAAATCCGGCACCCACCACGCGTGGATGACGTCCTGCGCGGTCAGCAGCAGCCGCACCTTGGTGCCGGCCGGCACGACGAGCGGGCGATCGACGTCGAGCAGGTAGTTCGGCACGGTGGCCGGGTCGACGCCGGACTGCAGCTGGCGCGCCTTGTTGCTCTCGTGCGCGAGCGTCGAGAAGAAGTTGACGCCGGTGCCGAGGTACTCGTACTGCCACTTCCACTGGTAGCCGGTGACCTTGATCGTGAGTTCGGTGTTGCGCGCGTCCTCGATGTCGATCAGCACGCGTGCGGACGGAACCGACATCGCCACGAGGATGCCGACCGGGATCAGCGTCCAGATGATCTCGGCGCGGGTGCTGTGGACCATCGCGGTGTTCGCCACCGCGCCCTTCGACTTGCGGAACGCCACGATCGCCCAGATCATCCAGCCGAACACGAAGATGCCGATGGCGACGCACCACCAGAAGATCAGCATGTGCAGCCCGTAGATCTTCCTGGACAGCTCGGTCACGCCTTCCGGCATGTTGAGCAGGCCCCAACCGGAAGCCGCCTGCACGGGCGTCGCGAGGAGTGCGAATACGCAAGCCACGAGGGCGGCGCCGGACTTCTGCATGGTTCGAATCATTGACTGTCAGCCTCGAGGTTTAGCGGACGGGAGCGGCGGCGACTCGGCCATTCCGCCGATCAGCGATGCGAGGCGCAGCGCAAGGCGCTGTCGCTCCACTCCTGTCAGAAAATTGCCGATCTCGCATTGCTTGCCCCCGGACTCGATCACGAGCCGCGTGGGTTGCAACGGCGAGGGATCACCGCGCAGTTTAACCCGTGACCAATGGCGCGGGAACTCGCGGTGCGTCGTCGTGCCGTGCCGGCGCACCTCGATCCATATCCGGTCCGCGGTGATGGCGATCGATTCGATGCAATGGCGGCGCTGCATGCTCGTGTAGAGCGCCCAGCCGAGCAACAGCATTTCAAGGCCCGCAAACACCAGCACGGGCCAGTAGCCGCGCATCGTGAGCAGTCCTGCGACGCCGAAGGATACGCCGCAAGTGCCCAGGAACAGCGACCGCGCACCGGACGGCGTGAGCGAACAGTGCGGCGCGAGATCGATCCGGATGACGGCTTCGGGCATCGGTCCTCTGCGGGACTCGGGGGCCGGCAGTGTAGCGCTGAGGTTTTTGCCAGGCAAGTCAACGAGTTACAAGGCCACTGAGCGGCACCACGAATTCACCGGACAGCGGCCTGGCGCGCGCTTCGCCGGCAAACGCGGCACCGTAGACGACCTCGAAGGTCGCCGGCAGCCCATCGCGGCCGCGGCGACTTTCATAGGCCTTCTCCGCGGCAGCGAACCGCGCGCGGCCGGTCAGCGAACGCCGCCGCAAGGCATGTGCGTTGCCGGCGCCGGCTGCGCGCAGCGCCGCGCCGAGCGCCGTGAATGACGGGTATTGCCGGGCATGCTCCTCGGTGTCGAGCACCGGCTCGGCGAAGCCGGCGCGCGCGAGCGCGCTGCCGAGATCGTGCATGTCGATGAAATCGTGGACGTGCGGTGCGTGGTCCACCAGCGACCAGCTCGCGCGCAACTCGCGCAGCGTGGCAGGGCCGAGCGAGCTGAAGAGGAAGAGTCCGCGCGGCGCGAGCACGCGGCGCACTTCCGCCAGCGCCAGATCGAGGACCGGGAACCACGGCAGGGACAGGTTGGCAAACACGAGGTCGCAACTGCCCGCGCGCAGCGGCAGCGCGCAGGCGTCGCCCGCGACGCGCTCGAAGCGGCGCGGCCAGCGCGCGCGATGCGCCGCCTGCGCTAGCAGGGCGGCAGACTGGTCGAGTGCCAGCACCCGTGCGCGGCGAAAGCGCCGGCGCAGGGCGCGGCTCGCCGGGCCGGTGCCCGCACCGAGATCGAGGACCACGCGGGGATCGAGCCCGAAATACCCGATGCGCGACAACAGTTCCTCGCGCACCCCGGCGAAGGGCCCCGTGGCCTCGTCAAAGCGCGGGGCCGCGCGCGCGAAGTGGCGGGCGACGGCAGCCCGGTCGAGAGCTGGAGGCGGCGGTGCGGGGACCGGCGGTTCAGGTGGCGGCATCGCGCGGCAGTGTACCCGCGCCTCGCGCGGCGAGCCCGAGCCGCGCGAGCAGCTGCTGGTCGCGCGTGGCGTCGGGATTGCCCGTCGCCAGGAGCCGTTCGCCGTGGAAGATCGAGCCTGCCCCGGCCAGGAAGCACCGCGCCTGCAGCTCATC
>CAZRLI010000286.1:0-3130 GCA_964600535.1 uncultured Steroidobacteraceae bacterium
ACGCGTACGAGCGGCGCATCAACGCGCGCGTCGGCGCGCTCGCGGCGACCTGCAGGCAGATCATGGAAGGCGACCTGTCCCGCCGGCTTGCGACCCACGGGCACAGCGACGAATTCGACCGGCTCGCGACGGCCGTGAATTCCATGCTCGGGCGCATCGAGCACCAGACCCGCACCGTCAAGGCGACCTTCGACAGTGCCGCGCACGACCTGCGTGCGCCGCTGCATCGGGCGCGCATGCGCCTCGAGGCGATACTCTCGGACAGCGGCCTGCCGGCCGAAGGGCGGCTCGAGGTCGAATCCGCGGTGGCCGATATCGATCGCGTGCAGGTGACGCTCGCGACGCTGCTGCAGATCGCGGAGGCGGAGTCGGGTGTCGCGGGCGGGCGCAGTGAGCGGCTCGATGTCGGCGCGCTGGTCGCTGACCTGGTGACGCTGTACGAGCCGCTCGCGACCGAGAGCGGCCTCGCCATCGAGACGGCCCTTGCACCCGCGCCGGTGTTCGGCACGCGCCAGCTGCTGGCCCAGCTCGTGGCCAACCTGCTGGAGAACGGCATCAAGTACGTGCCGCGCGGCGGGCGCCTGCGCGTCGAGACCGCCTGCGATGCGCAGGCGGTGCGGCTCGAAGTGAGCGACGACGGACCGGGGATCGCGCCGCAGTTCCGCGAGCGCGCGCTCGCGCCCTTCGGGCGCCTCGAGCGCGATGCCGCGATGCCGGGCTCGGGTCTGGGGCTGGCGCTCGTCGCTGCGATTACCCGCCTGCACGGTGGCCGGCTCGAACTCGCCGAGGGCGCCGGCGGCGGACTGCGGGTGCGGTGCCTGCTACCCGCAGCGCCGCCGGCGGAGCCGGCCTGAAGACCGTGCGACGCGGGGGGTAGGGCGTCGCACGGTACGGCGACTACTTCGTCATCTCACCGCTCTTGCACTTCTTCAGGAACTCCTCGCGTGACTTGCCGGCGAGTTTCTGGTGCTCGGCTTCCTTCATGCAGTCCTTCGCCGACTTGTGGGCCGCCGGCGCAGCCGATGCCGGGGCCGACGCGGTCGCTGCCGGGGCGGGGGTCGTCCCCGCGAAGGCCGTGCCGGCCGCGAGCAGTGTCAGGGCCATACCGAGGGGAAGCAGTTTCATCGTCATACTCCGTCTCTGTTTCGTTGCGGGATGCTGCGCCTTGCAGCATGGGAGACAGCGTACGGCGCGGGGGCTGACGCCCCGGTTAAGGCTTCATGACGATGCCGTAATGCGCATCGACAGGTCGAGCGCGCGCAGGTGCTTGGTGATCGCACCGACCGAGATGTAGTCGACGCCGGTCGCCGCGATGTCCCGGATCGATTCGAGGGTGACGCTGCCGGACGCCTCGAGCTTCGCCGCACTGCCGAGTCGCCGGCTGCGTGCGACTGCGGTGCGCATGTCCGCGGGCGTGAATTCGTCGAGCATGATCACGTCGGGCCGGGCGGCGAGCGCCTCGTCGAGTTCGGCGAGGTTCTCGACTTCCACCTCGACGGGCACGCCAGGCGAGAGGCGGCGCGCGGCGGCGATCGCCGCGGAGATCGATCCGGCCGCCGCGATGTGGTTCTCCTTCACCAGCACCATGTCGTGCAGGCCGAGCCGGTGGTTGCGTGCACCGCCGCAGCGCACGGCGTATTTCTGCGCCAGGCGCAGGCCGGGTAGGGTCTTGCGGGTGTCGAGGATGGTGCAACCGGTGCCGGCGACCGCATCGACGTAGCGGCGCGTCGCGGTGGCGGTGCCGGACAGCGTCTGCAGGAAGTTGAGCGCGGTCCGCTCGCCGGTGAGGATGGCCCGTGCGGGGCCGTCGATGCGGCACAGCACGGTGCCGGCGGCAACGAGGTCACCGTTGGCCGCCGCCCATTCCACGTGGATGCCGGCGTCCAGCGCGCGAAAGACCGCGTCGAACCATGCGGTGCCGCAGAGCACCGCGTCTTCGCGCGTGATGACCTGCGCCTGCACGCGCTCGCCGGCCGGCACCAGGGCCGCGGTGACGTCGCCACCGCCCACGTCCTCGCGCAGGGCGGCGGCGACCTGTGCGTCGATGTCCGGCTTCAGAACGGCAGGCCGTGGGTCGCGCCCGCCATGCACATCAGCATCGGAATCGAGAGGATGAAATTGACGCGCGACGCATTGCCGGCGACGACGCGGGCGGCGGCCTTCTGTTCATCGGTCGCGGCGACGATACCGAGGACCTTCTTCTGGTTCGGCCAGATCAGGACCCAGACATTGAACAACATGATCGTGCCGAGCCAGGCGCCGATGCCGATCACCATCTGGTAGTGGTTCACGGGATCGCCCGTGAGCCCGAGCGAGAAGGCGCCCGCGAAATTGCCGCTGTCGCCCAGGTACCAGGCGCCGGTGAGCCAGGTGACGAGCGCCGACCAGCGGAACCAGAAGAGCGCGCGCGGCGCGACGTACTTCGAAATGCCCGCGCCGCCCGGCCCGCCCTTGTCGGCCGCCGCGGCCGCGAGGGCCGGCGTCTGCACGGCGTTGAAGTAGTAGAGGAGGCCGATCCAGAACACGCCGGCGACGATGTGCGCCCAGCGCGCGAGCCCCAGCCGGTTGAAGACCATGCCGCCGACGGCGACCCCGAGTATCACCGCCAGCACGATGCCGGTCACGAGGGCGTAGCGGTGGTTGGACAGGATTTTCATCGCGCAAGTACTCCCTGATTATTGTTCGAGGCGCCAGCGGTTTGAAGAATAGGTGGGGAGCCCCCATAATTCAATGTTGCCCCACCCGCCACCATGCCTTCCGCCACGCCAACCCCCGGACCGACCTCCCCGTGCATCAACATCTGCACGATCGGGGCGGACGGTTACTGCAATGGTTGCCGGCGCACGCTGGCGGAAGTGGCGGGCTGGACGCGCATGAGCGCAGAGCAACAATGGGCCGTGATACGCGCGATCGCCGCGCGAGAGGAAGCGAATGAACGTCGTTGAGCGCATCAAGCAGCACCTGGCCTCCCCGGTGGTCCTGTTCATGAAAGGCACACCGGATTTCCCGCAATGTGGCTTCTCCGCGCAGGTGGCCGCGGTGCTGCGCGAAGCCGGTGCGAAGTACGAGGCCGTCAACATCTTCGAGGACCCGGAGCTGCGCGATGAGCTGAAGCGCTACTCGAACTGGC
>CAZRLI010000287.1:0-3124 GCA_964600535.1 uncultured Steroidobacteraceae bacterium
TGCCAGGTATCGATGCGCGCATATCGCCCGATCTCGGTCAGGTCGCGGCACATCAGCGTGAAATGGTGGTGCCGGTCGGCCTGGCGGATGCGGCGCACGCGCTCGAGCGCGTCCTTGTCGCCGATGTGGCAGCCGAGCGCGTAGCAGGAATCGGTCGGATACGCGATCACGCCCCCGTCGCGGATCACGTCGGCCGCCCGCCGGATGAGCCGCCGCTGGGGGCTCACCGGGTGCAGCTCGAAATAAAGACTCATGCGGGTATCATATCGGCCCCCGGCGGACACCGTTTGACCATGCAGCAGATCCTCGACTTCGCGCCGCTCGTCGTGTTCCTGGGCGCGTACTACCTGGAGGGCCTTTATTTCGCGACCGGCGCGCTGATGATCGCGATGCTCGCGATGCTGGTTGCCGACCGGCTGCTGCTGAAGCGCGTCCCGACGATGCACTGGATCTCGGCGGCGCTCGTCTTCGCCTTCGGCAGCGCGACCTTGCTGCTGCACGACCAGCGCTTCATCCAGTGGAAACCCACCGTCTTCTTCTGGCTGGTGAGCGTCGCGCTGCTCGCCAGCCGCTGGATCGGCGAGCGGCCGCTCGTTGAACGCCTGCTCGGGCCCGCGCTCGGTTCGGACGCGAAGCTGCCGCGGCCCCTCTGGCAGCGGGTCAACCTGCTGTGGGTCGCCTTCTACGCGGCGCTCGGCGTGCTGAACCTCGCGGTCGCGTTCAATGCGAGCGAACGGGTGTGGGTGAACTTCAAGGTGTTCGGCCTCACGGTCCTGACCTTCGTGTTCATCGCCGCGCAGTTGCCGTGGCTGCTGAAGCGGGCCCAGCCGTCATGAGCGCCGATCCGGCGGCGCGCGTCGCGCGGCTGCGCGCGGCGCTCGAAGCGGCGTTCAGCCCGCAATCCCTCGTGATCCGCGACGACGGCGCGGCGCACGTCGGACACCCGGGTGCGCGCGAGGGCGGCCATTTCCATGTCGAGATCGTCGCCCGCGCCTTTGCCGGGCGCTCGTCGCTCGAGTGTCACCGTTTGGTCTATGCTGCGCTTTCCGACCTCATGCGGGGGACCATCCATGCGCTGTCCATCAGCGCACGCGCTCCCTCCGAATGACTTGCAATTAAATCCATAACCCACTGAGATATTTCATGAAATTAGTCCTGATCCCGGCGGTATTCGCCACCGCCCTGCTGGCCGCCGCGTGCAAGCCGGCCGCCAACGCCCCGGCGGCGGGCGCCGAAACGAAGCCCGTTGCCACCGTCAATGGCAAGGCGATTTCGCGCAACCTCTTCGAGACCTACGCGAAGGGCGTGTCCGGCAAGGAGTCCTCCGCACTCACCGAGGAACAGCGCGGCCAGATCCTCGACAACCTGGTGCGCGCCGAGCTGATCGCCTCGCAGGCGGAGAAGGACGGCATCGCCGCCAAGCCGGAAACGGCGGCAATGCTCGAGCTGTCGCGGCTCAACATCCTGCAGCAGGACATGATGCAGAAGGTCATCGGTGGCAAGACGCCGACCGACCAGGAGCTGCGCGCGGAATACGAGACCCAGATCTCGTCGCTCGCCAGGCAGGAGTACCACGCGCGCCACATCCTCGTCGCGACCGAGGACTTCGCCAGGAGCCTCATCAACAAGCTCGACAAGGGCGAGAAGTTCGAGGCGCTCGCGAAGCGCGAGTCGATCGACTCGTCGAAGGAGAATGGCGGCGACCTCGGCTGGTTCACGCCCGATCGCATGGTGCCGCCGTTTTCGGCCGCGGTGGTCGCCCTCAAGAAGGGCGAGTACACGAAGACACCCGTGCAGACCCAGTACGGCTGGCACGTGATCCGCCTCGACGACGTGCGCGACGTGCAGCCGCCGCCGTTCGACACGGTGAAGGACCGGCTGGTGCAGATCGTCGAGGCCAAGAAATTCAAGGCCTACGCCGACGACCTCATGAAGACCGCGAAGATCGAAAAGACCCCTTGAGCTGACGGCACTGCCGCCGGGCCGGCCACGGGGACCGGCGGCAGTCCTGCTCAGGCGCCCGGCGGCTTCCTGTTGCGGAGTATGTCCGCCAGCGCGCCCTCGTCGATGACCGGGATGCCGAGCGCGCGCGCTTTCTCGAGCTTGCTGCCCGCGTCCCCGCCGGCCACCACATAGCTCGTCTTCTTCGACACCGAACCCGCGACCTTCGCGCCGAGCGCCGTGAGCGCCTCGGTCGCCGCTTCGCGCGACAGCGCCGCCAGCGACCCGGTCAGCACGAAGGTGAGGCCTGCCAGCGGTGCCTGTGCCGCGTGCCCGACCTCCAGCGGCGGCCACCACACGCCGCGCGCGCGCAGCGCATCGGGCAGCGCCGCGTTGCCCGCGTCGGCGAAGAAGCGCGCGACGTGCGCCGCGACGATCGGCCCGACATCCGGCACCTGCTGGATCTGTGCCTCGTCCGCCGCCATCAGCGCCTCGATGCTGCCGAAGTGGCGTGCCAGCGCGAGCGCGGTCGACTCGCCGACGTCACGGATACCGAGGCCGAGCAACAGCCGCGGCAACGTCGTCGCGCGACTCGCGGCAATGGCCTCGATGAGCTTCTGCGCCGACTTGTCCCCCAGGCGATCGAGCGCCGCGAGATCGTGCGCCTGCAGGTCGTAGAGGTCCGCGGGCGATCGCACCATCTCGCGCTCGACCAGCTGGTCGATGACGCGATCACCCATGCCGTCGATGTCGAGCGCGCGCCGGCCGGCGAAATGCCTGAGCGCTTCGCGTCGCTGGGCCTTGCAGCGAAAGCCACCGGTGCAGCGCGCGACCGCCTCGCCCGCTTCGCGGATGACCGGCGAGCCGCAGCTCGGGCATTGCGCCGGCATCACGATCGCGGCGGCATCCGCCGGGCGACGCTCGGGGACGACCGCGACGATCTCCGGGATCACGTCCCCGGCGCGCCGCACGACCACGGTATCGCCGATGCGCACGTCCTTGCGCGCCACTTCATCCATGTTGTGCAGCGTCGCATTGCTCACCGTGGCGCCGCCGACGAACACCGGTTCCAGCCGCGCGACCGGGGTCAGCACGCCGGTGCGACCGACCTGGAATTCCACGGCGCGCAGTACGGTGAAGGCCTCCTCCGCCGGAAACTTGTGCGCGAGCGCCCAGCGCGGCT
>CAZRLI010000288.1:0-3117 GCA_964600535.1 uncultured Steroidobacteraceae bacterium
TGGCCGGCGCCGCTGCTCGAGGTCATGCAGAGCTCCATCCATCACCTCGTCGAGCAGATGACGACGAGCAAGCTGCCCCTCTGAGGCCGACGCCCGATGCCCGACACGCAGACGTATTGGTCGACGATCGCCACCGCGGCGCCGGAGATGTACCTGACGGCGGCGATCTGCGTGATCCTGCTGATCGATGTGTTCGCGGGCGGCGCCAGGCGGCCGCGGCTCACCGGTAGTCTGACGCTGCTCGCGCTCGCGCTGGGCGCCTGGGTCACGGTGGAGTTCGCCAACGTTGGCGCACGCACCACGCTGTTCGACGGCCTGTACGTGGCCGATCCGCTGGCGCTGGTACTGAAGCTCGCGGGACTGCTGTTCACCGCCGTGGCACTGCTCTATTCGCGTCCGGCACTCGCCCGTGGCGGGTTCGCGGGCGGCGAGTACTACGTCCTGGCGCTGACTGCGTTGCTCGGCATCTTCGTGCTGGCATCGGCGGGCAACCTGCTGTCGCTCTACATCGGCGTCGAGCTGCTGGCCCTGTCGCTGTACGCGATGGTGGCCTTCGACCGCGAATCGCCGGTCGCGGCGGAAGCCGCGATGAAGTACTTCGTGCTCGGTTCGATCGCGTCGGGAATGCTGCTCTACGGTATTTCGCTGGTCTACGGCCTCACCGGCACGCTCGACCTGGGCGAGGTCGCGCAGCGGCTGGCGGCGCAGCCCAGCCTCGGCATGATCGTCGGCGTCGCCTTCGTGGTCGTCGCCATCGCCTTCAAGTTCGGCGCGGTGCCGTTCCACATGTGGGTGCCGGACGTGTACCACGGCGCACCGACCCCGGTGACGCTGTTCATCTCGACGGCGCCGAAGTTCGCGTACTTCGCGCTGGCCTATCGCCTGCTCTCGCAGGGGCTCGACGGCCTGTCGCCGACCTGGACCGCGATGATCGCCGTGCTGGCGGTGCTGTCGCTCGCGGTCGGCAACGTGTTCGCGATCGCGCAATCGAACCTCAAGCGCATGCTCGCCTATTCGGCGATCGCCAACGTCGGCTTCATCCTGCTCGGCTTCACGACCGGCAACGCGGCGGGCTACCAAGCCGCGCTCTACTACACGATCGTCTACGTGCTGATGACGCTCGGGTCCTTCGGCGTGATCCTGCTCGCGAGCCGGCGGGGATTCGAGGCCGACCAGCTCGACGACTACAAGGGGCTCGCCGCGCGCGACCCGCTGCTCGCGCTCGCGATGCTGATGCTGATGTTCTCGACGGCCGGCGTGCCGCCCTTCGTCGGCTTCTGGGCGAAGCTCGCGATCTTCCAGGCGCTGTGGGAGGCCGGTTCGCTCGCGCTGGTCGTGATCGCCGCGATCGCGTCGGTGATCGGTGCGTTCTACTACATCCGGGTCGTCAAGCTCATGTACTTCGACGACGCGCCCGCGCAGCCGCGCGGTGACGCAGGACTGTCGCTGCGGCTGGTACTTGGCCTGAACGCCTTCGCGGCGCTCGCGCTGGGCCTCGCGCCGGGCGTCCTGATCAACCTGTGCCGCAATGTATTGGGGTAACCATGGAACACATCAACCGCCGGGAGTTCGTGCAGGGAACACTTGGGGCGGGCGCGGTGCTCGCCGCCGCGCCGGCGGCGTTCGCCGCCCAGAAGCTTGATGCCGTCTACGACCAGATAGCGAAGGGGCACGAGGCTGCCGTCCTGCGACTGCAGGACTGGATCCGCCAGATCACCATCGCGGCGCAGAACCAGGGCATCGAGGACGGCTGCCGCTACATGATGGAGCTCGCGCGGGACGCGGGCTTCCAGCGCGTCGAGCGCATCGCGACGCGCGGCCACCCCTCGGTGTTTGCCACGCTCGATGCCGGCGCGAAGCGCACGCTCGGCGTGTACTTCATGTACGACGTGAAGCAGGTCGACCCGGCCGAGTGGTCATCGCCGCCCTGGGAGGCGCGCCTCGTCGACATGCCGGGCCTCGGCAAGGCCGTGATGGGTCGCGGGGCCGTGAACCAGAAGGGGCCCCAGGCCTCGTTCCTGTCCGCGCTGCACGCGATCCGCGCGGCGGGGCGCAAGCTGCCCGTCAACCTCGTGCTGATCGCCGAGAGCGAGGAGGAGATCGGCTCGCCGCATTTCCCGGACGCCGTGCTCGCCCCGCAGGTGCGCGCCGCGCTCGAGAAGTGCGTCGGCATCTTCATGCCGGAGGCGGCGCAGTCGCGGGACGGCACCGTGCAGGTATCGCTCGGCGCCAAAGGGGTGGTCGAGCTCGAACTGGTGGCGAGCGGCGAAAAATGGGGTCGCGGCCCCTCGCAGGACGTGCACTCGAGCAACCGCGCGCGGCTCGACAGCCCGGCCTTCCACCTCGTGCAGGCGCTCGGCACCCTGATCGACGAGAAGGGCGATCCGGCGATCGACGGCTGGTGGGATGACGTGCGGCCGCTGTCGGCGGCCGAGGAGTCGATGCTCGACATCGCCGCGAAGCGCATGAGCGAGGTGAGCGCCAGGGAATCGATGGGGGTGACGCACTGGGCGCGCGACGCCGACTGGCGGCAGTCGCTGGAGGACCTGTGTGCACGCCCGACCGTCAACATCGAAGGTCTGGTCGGCGGCTACACGGGGCAGGGCGGCAAGACGGTGTTGCCGCACCGGGCGGTCGCGAAGCTCGACTTCCGCCTGGTGCCCGACATGACCCGCGACGGCGCAGTGGCGAAGCTGAAGGCGTATCTGGCGAAGCGCGGTTTCGGCGACGTCGAAGTGAACGTGAGCGGCGGCTACGACCCGACCACGACAGCGGCGGATGCGGCGCTCATTCGCACCATGGCGCGCGTCTACGAGGGCGAAGGGATCGACCCGATCTTCTGGCCGCGGCGGGGCGGCTCCTGGCCCGGCTTCGTGTTCACCGGTGCACCCCTTAAGCTGCCGGCCGCGCACTTCGGCATGGGCCATGGTTCGCGCGCCCACGCGCCGGACGAGTACTACCTGGTCGAGTCGACGAACCCGAAGATCGCGGGCCTCGACGGCGCGATCCGCTCGTTCGTGCAGTGCCTGTACGCGCTCGCCTGAGCTGCGGCTGAAGCGACCCTCGCGCAGGTTGTATTGGCGGGGCGGGCCCGCTAAGATGCGCGCCCCTACCGGT
>CAZRLI010000289.1:0-3111 GCA_964600535.1 uncultured Steroidobacteraceae bacterium
CACGAAGAAGGTGCCGACGATGGAGGCGACGATCGAGATCGCGCCCAGCACGAGCGGGTAGAGCACCGCGCTGTCGCCGAGCGACTGCATCGTGAGGCCCGCGAGCAGCATCGTCGCGACGACCGTGACCGCGTACGTCTCGAACAGGTCCGCCGCCATGCCGGCGCAGTCACCGACGTTGTCGCCCACGTTGTCGGCGATCACGGCGGGGTTGCGCGGGTCGTCCTCGGGAATGCCGGCTTCGACCTTGCCCACGAGGTCGGCGCCGACGTCCGCGCCCTTGGTGAAGATGCCGCCGCCGAGGCGCGCGAAGATGGAGATCAGCGAGCCACCGAAGGCGAGGCCGACGAGCGCATGCAGCGCCGCCTCGCCACCGATCGCGGGCGCGAGCAGCGCGTAGTAGCCGGCGACGCCGATCAGGGCGAGGCCGACGACCAGCATGCCGGTGATTGCGCCGCCGCGGAAGGCGACCGAGAGGGCGGCGTTCAGGCCGTTGTTGGCCGCCTCGGCGGTGCGCACGTTGGCGCGCACCGAGATGTTCATGCCGATGTAGCCGGTGGCGCCCGAGAGGATCGCGCCGACTGCGAAGCCACCCGCCGTCGGCCAGCCGAGCGCGAGGCCCAGCACGACGAACAGCACGACGCCGACGATGCTGATGGTCGTGTACTGGCGGTTCAGGTAGGCCTTCGCGCCGGCCTGGACGGCCGCGGCGATTTCCTGCATGCGGGCATTGCCCGCGGGGAGGCCCAGGACGGAAACGGTGGACAGAACGCCGTAGAGCACGGCAACGACGCCCGCGGCAACCGCGAGCCAGAGCCACATCGTGGCATCCATCAGGAGACCTCCGGCGGAAATGTTCTATTTGGCCGGCGCAGGGCGGCGGCCCCCCAAAAACGGCCGCGAACTATACCATACGGGCGACGAACACCCCCCACAGCACGAACAGCAGCGCAGTGCTCGCCACATAGGTGGCAAAGCGGTGCATCACCCGGTTGTAGGTGCAGTGGATCAGCGAGTGCACGGCCCGCAACACGACATAAGCCCAGGCGCCGTTGACCAGCAGCGTCGTCGCGGCGCCGACCGAAGTGACCGCGAGGCACAGGGCATAGAAGAGCACCGGTATCTCGAACAGGTTGCGCAGGTTGTCGGCCGACTGCGTACGCACGAGTGCGGCGGCCATCTCGCGTGACGTGGCGACCGATTGCGGGCGGATGCGCCGCTCGCGCATCTCGCCGATGCGCTCGAAATAGAGCCGCAACCACACGACGGCGGTGAGCGCCACCATGGCCGCCATCGGCATCAGCATCGCGGTCGGGGAGAGTGCGTTCATGGGCCATGCGCCTTTCGGCCGCCGCGTGAGCCGAGTGTCGGGCGGGCGGCGTCCGCTCCGATGGCGTTGACGAGTTGCGCGGCGGTGTCGATCGCGCGCCCGGCGAGTGCACGGCTGCCCTCGCGCAGCGCTTCGCTCGCGCGCACCACGGCGATATTGTGCTCCATGTCCTCGGCGTCCCAGCCGAGCGAATGCGCGACGAACGGGAAGGGCGGGAAGACGAAGCCGAGTTCGCCGAAGAAGCCGAGCTGCTGGCCGATCACCGCCTGCACGTTGTCCTGCCCGCCCGTCACGATGAAGGCCGCGACCTTGCGGCGGATCAGCACGCGGTTGGCCGTCGTGACCTGGTTCTGGATGCAATTCATGCGCTCGATCATCCTGTAGTAGAGCGAGCTGGCCGCGCCCCAGCGGATCGGTGTCGCGACGATCAGTACGTCGGCCCAGTGCACCACCGCCTCGTAGACGACCGCCATCTGGTCCGCCGCGTCGCGCGCGGTGATCGAGCAGGGCCAGGTGCAGGCCCGCGCCGCGCGCGAGTAATAGCCCTCGCAGGCGCCGAAGGCGAGATCGCGCAAGCGGACCAGTTGTGTCTCGGCACCGAGTGCCTCGCGCGAGTGGGCGAGCGCCACGTCGAGCAGGGCTTCCGATGTCGAGTAACGCGGGAACCCCGCCTGCATCATCGTCGTCGAGATGCCGGCGACGCGGATCGGCCCGGGCGTGCGCACCGGTTCGCGCGCGAGGGGGTGGGGCGCGTGCGGCAGGTGGCCACGCTTCGTCACGGGCCTCGCGGAGACCAGGACGCGCCCGTCCACCACCCTGACCGCGTAGGAAGGAACCCGGTCGGCTTCGTAGCCAGGCTCGCCGGCGCCGCTCTTGCGGTGGAACTTGTACTGGTGCCACGGGCAGACGACGTATTCGCCGTCGAGCTGTCCCTGGCCGAGCGGGCCGCCGACATGATTGCAGATACCCGACAGCGCGCCGAACTCGCCGTCGACGCAGCTCAACGCGATGCGCGCCGTCCCGGCGGCCACCTCCCGCAGCGGTTCGCGCGCGAGCTCCGCCGCCGCGCCGACGTCCACCCAGTCCGTCGACGATTCCGGCATCGCGCCCCCTAAGGCTTGTAGTCGGTCTTGAGCCTGCGCCGCACGGGCGCGCCCCTGATCTTCACGTAGTCCGGCAGGCCGTCGCGGTATGGCGGGTAGTCCTCACCCGCGACCAGCGGCTCGAGATAGCGCCGGCAGGCCGCCGTGATGCCGAAACCGTCCGCGGTGATGAAGTTGCGTGGCAGCTTCTTCTCGACATTCGCCACCTGCGCGAGCGGCACCGCCTTGATCGTCCACCGATAGGGCTTCGAGGACTTGCGGATGATCGCGGGCATGACGGCGTTGCGGCCCTGCAGCGCGAATTCGACCGCGGCCTTGCCGACCGCATAGGCTTGCGCGACATCGACCTTCGAGGCGATGTGGCGCGCCGCGCGCTGCAGGTAGTCGGCGACGGCCCAGTGGTACTTGTAGCCGAGGTGCTCGCGCACCATGTTGGCGACCAGCGGCCCGACGCCGCCGAGCTGGGTGTGGCCAAAGGCGTCCTTGGTGCCCGCGTCGGCGAGGAAGCGCCCATCGGCGTGGTGCGCCCCTTCCGACACCACGATCACGCAATAGCCGTAGTCGGTGACGCACTGCTTCACGCGCTCGAGGAAGCGCTGCTGCTCGAAGGGAATCTCCGGGAACAGGATGATGTGCGGCGGGTCGCCCGCCTTGCGGCCCGCGAGGCCGCCCGCCGCC
>CAZRLI010000290.1:0-3105 GCA_964600535.1 uncultured Steroidobacteraceae bacterium
GCTACTTCGGCGTCGTGCCGGGCACGAACCCGAGCACCAACCGCAACGCCTACGACATGATCCGCCGCGACACGCTCTACACGAACGTGGCGGTCACGGCCGACAACCAGCCATGGTGGGAAGGGCTCGAGACCGGCGCGCCGGCGATCGACTGGCAGAAGCGGCCCTACGATCCGAAGAACGGCCCGGCCGCGCATCCCAACTCGCGCTTCACCGTCGCCGCGACGCGCAATCCCGCGTACTCGCCGCACTCCGAGGACCCGCAGGGCGTGCCGATCTCGGCGATCCTGTTCGGCGGCCGCCGCCGCAGCGTCGCGCCGCTCGTCTACGAAGCGCGCGACTTCACGCACGGCGTGCTGCTGGGGGCGGGCATGGCCTCCGAACAGACGGCCGCGGCCGAAGGCAAGGTCGGCATGGTCCGACGCGACTCGATGGCCATGAAGCCCTTTTGCGGCTACAACTTTGCCGACTACTTCGCGCACTGGATCGATGTCGGCTCGAAGTTGTCACGCCCGCCACGCATCTACCACGTCAACTGGTTCCGCCGCGACGCCGACGGCAAGTTCCTCTGGCCGGGCTTCGGTGACAACCTGCGCGTGCTGGCCTGGATGCTCGATCGCTGCAACGGTCGCGGTGGCGCGGTGGAGTCCCCGATCGGCAACCTCCCCCGCCCGGGCGACCTCAACCTCGACGGGCTGGCTCTTCCGCCCGGCACGCTCGACGCCCTGCTGGCCGTCGACCCCGCGGAGTGGCGCAAGGAGGCCGCCGAGATCCGCGCCTACCTCGGCGACTACGGCGCACGCCTGCCGGCTGCGCTGATGGCGGAACTCGCCAAGCTCGAGCGGGCGCTCGCGGCCGGCTGAGCGCGACGGGCGCGCGGCCCGTCAGCTTTCTTCGCAGCTGTAGCGGATGGTGCCCGGCGCACCATGCTCGGGCGCGCGGCCGAGCCCGATCAGCCCCTCGCCCTTGAGCTGCATGCTGTCGCGGCGCACGAAGGATTCCTCGCCACCGGCGCTCTGCACGAAGGTGCCGTTGGTGCTCTGGTCGATCAGCACGAACTTGCCGCGGTTCACCTCGATGCGCGCGTGCAGGCGCGAGATGAGATTGCCCTTGACCACGAGGTCGTTGTCTTCGGCGCGGCCGAGCGATGCATTCGGCCGGTGATCGTCGAGCACGAACTCCTGCTCCTGGGTCCGCAGGCGCAGGCGCACCGCACGGCGCGCCTCGCGGCCCGCGAGCGCGATCGCGGGCACCATGCTCGTGACATCCTCGGTCTGCCACAGCACCTCGAACAGCGTGACCTCGTTGCCCTGCCCCTTGATCGTGGCGATGTCGATCTGGCGCACCGACGCGCGCCACTCGGGCGCGAGCTGGTCCACGGTCGCCGCCGTGGTCACGATCTGGCCGGCCTTCGCCTGGCTGGTCATGCGGTTCGCGGTATGCACGGTCGCGCCGAAGACGTCGCGGTTCTCGAGCACCACGGGGCCGAAATGGCAACCGATGCGGATGGCGACCGGATGCCCGTCGTTGCGCAGGTGCGCGTGCACGGAGATCTGCTGCTGCATCTGGGCCGCCGCGTTGAGCGCCTCGTCGGCCGAAGGGAAGGTCGACATGACCTCATCGCCCATGGTCTTGATGACCGTGCCGTTGTGCTGCTCGGTCGCACTGCGCATGACGTCGATGCAGGTGGCGATCGTGTCGCGGGCGCGCACGTCGCCCAACTCCTCGAAGAGGCGCGTGGACCCGACGACGTCGGCGAACAGGATGGCGAGCTCGATGTCCTTGCCCATGATGGTTTCTTATGCGGGCGCGGCCGGATTATAGCAAGCGTTTTCTGCCCGTTGGGCCGCGGCAATGAACAGGGCGGGTTGCGCGTCGGCCGCGCGCGCGCCTTCGCTCAGGCTGCGGCGGAACTCGCGCGCCCCGGGCTCGTGCGCATAGAGCCCGAGCGCGTGGCGCGCGATGGCACTGAGTCGTACCCCATGGGTGAGCTCCCGCGCGGCATAGTCCGCCATGCGCGTCGCCATGGCGAGGCGCCCCGGCGCCAGCCACTCGTCCGCGGGCCACGCGAGCCGGTGCAGGTCGGCGAGCACCTGCGGCCGGTGGTAGGCCTCGCGTCCGAGCATCACGCCGTCGCACCAGGCGAACTCGCGGGCCGCGAGTTCGGCCGTGCGCAAGCCGCCGTTGAGCACCAGCGGCACCCCGGGCAGCTCCGTGCGCAGGCGCCGCACCACATCGAAGCGCAGCGGCGGCACCTCGCGATTGTCCTTCGGCGACAGTCCGCCCAGCACGGCCTTGCGCGCATGCACGATGATCGCCGACGCGCCGGCGGCAACGACGCCGCGCGCGAAGCCGAGCAGCTGCCCGAAGTCCTCGTCGGTGAATGCGGCGGTGGCCGCAGCGACTGCCGCGCGACGCCCCGCCTCCACCACGCCGATCCGCAGCTTGACGGTGACCGGCACGCGCACCGCCGCCACCATCGAGGCCACGCAGTCCGCCACGAGGCCCGGGCGCGACATCAGGCAGGCGCCAAAGGCGCCCGCGCTCACGCGGTCGCTCGGGCAGCCGCAGTTGAGGTTCACCTCGTCGTAGCCGGCCTCGGCACCGATGCGCGCCGCCATAGCCAGCTGCGCCGGATCGCTGCCGCCGAGCTGCAGCGCGAGCGGATGTTCGTCCGGGTGAAAGCCGAGCAGGCGCTGCCGGTCGCCGCGCAGCACGGCCTGCGAAGTCACCATCTCCGTGTAGAGGAGCACGCGCGGCGAGAAGCCGCGCAGGAAATAGCGGCAATGCCGGTCGGTCCAGTCCATCATCGGCGCGACCGCAACCCTGCGTTCAGCAGCCGTCAGCGGTCCTTCCTTCATTCCATGCAGTCTACCGGTTGCCCACGCCGCGCAAGCGAGGCAGGCGTCGCTCGAACCGTCATCGTCGGCAAGTGACTTGTTCTCGCGTCGACGAGCGAACGACGCCCCACCCGCGAGCCGGGAGACCTCGTGGAGCACTTTCGGCCCCTCGGGGCGACGGTAGGCAGCTCCCGCCGCGAGACACGCTAACTGCCGCCGCCCATCTGCGACTGGCAGTAGTTCCCGATGCCCACTCGGCCGATGA
>CAZRLI010000291.1:0-3072 GCA_964600535.1 uncultured Steroidobacteraceae bacterium
GAGGGCTTCCAGCGCAGCGAGTTCCTGCTCGAGCACGGTGCGCTCGACATGATCGTCGACCGGCGCGACATGCGCGAGCGGCTCGGTGCCGTCATCCGCCTGCTGCTGAAGCTTCCGCCGGCAGCCACCGTCGCCTGACCGGGCGCGCGTGGGTTCGTCGAAGCGCACCCTCGACGCCTGGCTCGAACGACAGCAGCGCGTCCATCCGCGCAGCATCGAGCTCGGGCTCGAGCGCGTCGGCCGGGTCGCGCGCAGGCTCGGCGTCGACCGGGCAGGGGTGCCCACCTTCATCGTCGGTGGCACGAACGGCAAGGGTTCCACCGTGGCGCTGCTCGATGCGATGCTGCGGGCCGCCGGCCTGGCCTGCGGTGCCTTCAGCTCCCCGCACCTGCTGCGCTACCACGAGCGCATACGCATCGACGGCACCGAGGCCACCGACGACGAGCTGGTCGATGCCTTCGAGGCGATCGAGGACGCGCGCGACGACACCACGCTGACCTACTTCGAGTTCAATGCGCTGGCCGCGCTGTGGATCTTCCGGCAGCGTGGCGTCGACGTGCAGGTGCTGGAAGTCGGGCTGGGCGGGCGCCTCGATGCGACGAACCTGGTCGATGCCGACGTGGCGGTGCTGTGCTCGGTCGGCGACGACCACCGCGAGTGGCTCGGCCCGACGCTCGAGGACATCGGGCGCGAGAAGGCCGGGATCTTCCGGCGCGGCCGCCCGGCGGTGCTCGGCAGCGCGGCGATGCCCGCCAGCGTCTTCGCGCAGATCCGGCGCATCGGCGCGCTGCCACGCGTCGCGCAGCGCGACTTTGACTGGGAGGTCGCGGGCGAATGCTGGCACTGGCATTGCGGGCCACGCCGGCTCGAGGACCTGCCGCGCCCGGCGCTGGCCGGCGACGTGCAGTTGCGCAATGCCGCGACGGCGATCGCGGCGCTCGATGCGTCCCCGCTGCCACTGTCACGCGAGGCCGTGGCGCGGGGGCTCGGGGACGTGCGCCTGGCGGGCCGGTTCCAGGTCGTGCCGGGCGAGGTCGAGTGGATCCTGGACGTCGCACACAATGCGCCCGCCGCTGTCGAGCTGGCACGCAACCTCGCGGCGCGGCCCGTGCGGGGCCGGACCCTGGGCGTGGCAGGATTCCTCGACGACAAGGATGTCGCCGCGATCGGCAGGGCGCTCGGCGGCTGCATCGACGCGTGGGTGCTCGCCTCGCTGCCGCCGCCACGCGGCCTCGACGCCGCGCGCGTCGCCGATCGGCTCGGCCTCGACGCGACGCGGACCCCGGCCTGCGATTCGGTCACGGCGGCCTGCGCGCGCGCGCGCAGCCTCGCCCGCGCGGGCGATCGCATCGTCGTGTTCGGCTCGTTCCATGTCGTGGGGCCGGCGCTCGAGTGGCTTCGGCTATACTGATTTCGACGTGAACAAGCAGTTCAAAGAGCGGCTCACCGGGGCCGTCATCCTCGTCGTTTTCGCCGTCGTCGTCGTGCCCGCGCTCCTCTCGGGCCCGCCGCGGCCGGCCGCCACCACGGCGAGCGCCGGCGGCGAGGGACCACCGGTGCGCTCCTACACGATCGACCTCACGGATCCCGCGGGCGCGCTGCCGCCGGCAGCTCCCGTGACGGTCGCGCCCACGGCGGCGCCCATGTCCGCGCCCACGGCGGTGCCCGACGCCGTGCCCGCACCGACGCCCGCACCGACGCCTACACCGACGCCGGTGCCCGCGCCCGCGGGATCGTCCGCGCCCGGCTCGCCACCGGTGCGGCCGGACAACGCGCCGGCACCCACGCCCGCGTCCGTCGGCGCGGGGTTCGCGGTCCAGATCGGCAGCTTTGCCAGCCGCGCCAACGCCGATGGCCTGGTCGCGAAACTGCGCAAGGGAGGGTTCCCGGCCTTCATTTCGCCGACGACCCATGGCAAGAAGCTCTATCGCGTCCGGGTCGGCCCGGTTGCCGATCGGGCCGAGGCGCAGTTGCTGGCGACACGGCTCGCATCAGCCGGGCAGGCGGGCACGGTCACCAGCCATCCGTGACGACGGTTGCGCCGTGCCAACGGCCCATCTTGTACAATTCGGCGGAACATGACGCCCACGGATTACGTTCTGATCGGCATAGTGGCGATCTCGGCGATCGTCGGACTTTTCCGGGGACTCGTGCGCGAGGCGATCGCGCTCGTGACCTGGGTCGCGGCGCTGTGGCTGGCCTGGCACTACGGTCCTGACCTCGAGCCGAAACTGGGCGGCCTGCTCGAGGGGTCCACGGTGCGCCCGTGGGCTGCCCGCACCATCATCTTCTTCCTCGTGCTGCTGGCCGGCACCGTCATCGCGTGGCTCACCGGTTACTTCACGCGCATCTCCCTCGTGATGAGCGTCGATCGCATGTGCGGGTTCGTCTTCGGCCTGCTGCGCGGCGCGGTCGTCGTGGGTGCGCTCGTGATCCTGGGCCAGACCCTCGAGATCGACCGCGACGCCTGGTGGCAGAACGCCCGGCTGCGGGGCCTGGCGGAAAGCACCGCGAGCGGCCTGCGTGCGGTGGTGGGCGACCACCCGCTCGAGCGTGCCGAGGACCTGCTGCTGTCGGGCGGCCGGGAGAAGTAGCGCATGTGCGGCATCGTCGGCATCGTCGGCACGGGCCTGGTCAACCAGCGGCTCTATGACGCGCTGACGATCCTGCAGCACCGTGGCCAGGATGCCGCGGGCATCGTCACCTCGAGCGAGGGCGAGCTGTGCGTCAGGAAGGGCAGCGGCCTCGTGCGCGACGTGTTCCAGCAACACCACATGCTGGAACTGCGCGGCAACATGGGCATCGCCCACGTGCGCTACCCGACCGCGGGCTGCGAGGGTGCGGCCGAAGCACAGCCCTTCTACGTCAATGCCCCCTACGGCATCTGCCTCGGCCACAACGGCAACCTGACGAACGCGGCCGAGCTCGCCGAGGTACTGACGCGCGAGGACCGGCGCCACCTCAACACGTCCTCCGATTCCGAAGTGTTGCTGAACGTGTTCGCCTCCGAGCTGCAACGCGTCGGCACGCCGCGCGTCACGCCGGCGGACATCTTCGCGGCGCTCAGCGCGG
>CAZRLI010000292.1:0-3067 GCA_964600535.1 uncultured Steroidobacteraceae bacterium
GTCGGCCATCCGGTGCTGCAGCACCTGGAAGCTGCCGATCGGCACGCCGAACTGCTTGCGCGTCTTCAGGTACTGCCCCGTGCCCTCGAGCAGCGCGCCCATCGCACCGACGGCATCCGCGCACAGCGCCGCAATCGCAGCGTCGATCGTTGCCGCGATGTGGGGCCCGGCCGCCCCTTCCTCGCCGAGCAGGGCATCGGCGCCGGCCCGCACGTCGTCGAGGCGCAGGTCCGCCGCACGGCGTGCGTCGTACAGGGGGTAGTCCTGCACGGTGAGGCCCGCGGCGTCGCGGTCGACCAGGAACAGGGACAGTCCCCGCGCCGTGCGCGCCGACACGATCAGCAAGTCGGCGCTGGCGCCGTTGAGTACGTGGGCTTTCGCGCCCCGCAGTATCCAGCTCTCCCCCTCGCGGCGGGCCTCGCATGCGATGGCCTCGAGCGCGTAGCGGGCACCGGGCTCGTAGTGGGCAAGCGCCAGCTGCCGCCCGCCCGTGGCGACGGCCGGCAGGATGGCCGCGCGCTGCGCGGCATCACCGGCGCGGGCGACCAGGCCCGCGCCCATCACCACGGTCGGGAGCAAGGGTTCGAGCAGCAGCGCGCGCCCGGCCTCCTCCATGACGACGAAAGTGTCCATCGCCCCGCCACCGAGGCCGCCGTGCGCTGGCGGCAGCGTGAGGGCGAGCACGCCGAGGTCCGCCAGCTGGCGCCAGGTGTCCGTACTCCAGCCACGCGGATCGGCCGCGATCGCGCGGCGACGCTCGAACGAATAGTCCGTGGCAAGGAGACGCCGCAAACTGTCGCGAACCTGCAGCTGTTCGTCGGCAAGGGCGAACACCGTCAGAGCCCCAGCAGGTGGCGCGCGATGATGTTGCGCTGGATCTCGTTCGAGCCGGCGTAGATCGAGGCCTTGCGGAAGTTGAGATAGCGACCGGTCGCGACCTGCGGCAACGGCGCGGCTTCGTGGCCCAGCGCGCGCATCGTCGCCTCGGTGAGCGCCTGCTGCAGCTCGCTGCCCATGACCTTGAGCATCGAAGCCTCCGGGCCCGGTGCGTGGCGCTGCTGCTCGAGTGCGAGCACCCGCAGGTTCATCACCTCGAGCGTCATCAGGTCGACCTCGAGCCGCGCGATGCGGTCGCGGAAGCGATGGTCCGCCGCGAGCGGGCGACCATCGTTGCCGGGCTGGCGCCGCGCGAGCGCCTTCAGTTCGTCGAGCCAGCGGCGGCAGTACCCGACCCCGGCATTGCCGGTGCGCTCGTGGCCGAGAAGATACTTGGCATAGGTCCAGCCCTTGTTCTCCTCGCCGACCCGGTTCCCGACCGGCACCTCGACGTCTTCGAACCAGACTTCATTGATCTCGTGCCCGCCATCCAGCATGACGATCGGGCGCACGCTGACGCCCTGCGACTTCATGTCGACCAGCAGGAACGAGATGCCTTCCTGCGGCCGGCCTTCGCCCGAGGTGCGCACGAGGCAGAAGATCCAGTCCGCGAACTGCGCGAGCGTGGTCCAGGTCTTCTGGCCATTGACCAGGTAGTGCCCACCACGCCGCTGCGCACGCATCCTGAGCGATGCGAGGTCCGAGCCCGCGCCCGGCTCGGAATAACCCTGGCACCACCAGTCCTCGCCCGAGAGGATGCGCGGCAGGAAGCGCTGCTGCTGCGCGACGTCGCCAAATTTCATCAGCACGGGCGCCACCATGCGGATCCCGAACGGCAGGATCCCGGGTGCGCCGGCGAGTGCGCATTCCTCCTCGAAGACATGCTGGCGCATCGCGCTCCATTCGCAGCCGCCGAAGGCGCGCGGCCAGCTGGGCGCGATCCAGCCCCGCTCGAACAGGATGCGGTGCCAGGCCAGGTAGTCCGACTTCCCGAGGCTCGCGCCGGCGAGCACCTTGCGGCGCAGCTCCGGCGGCAGCCGGGCACGCACGAATTCGCGCACTTGCGCCCGAAAAGCTTCATCATCGGCTGCGGCGGGTTCCATGTCTCGCGGGCGCGGCGCTTCCGTGCAATGTGTGCGGTTAGGGTAGGAGGCGCTGCCGGCCACGGCAACTGATTATTGGGCATGGGCATATAGGCAAGGCGCACAGCAGGCGATAGGCTGGAACGTTTCCGGCCGGCACGGTTTGCCGAGGAGCACAGGCGCATGGGCGTGACGAACTACGAGAAGCGCGGCAAGGTCGCCGTGATCACGATGGCGAACCCCCCGGTCAACGGACTCGGGGCTGCGCTGCGGGCAGCGCTGCTCAAGTCGCTCGACAAGGCGCTCGGCTCCCCGGGCGTGAAGGCGATCGTGCTGGCCGGCAGCGGCAGCGGATTCTGCGCCGGCGCCGACATCCGTGAATTCAACACCCCGAAGACCCTCGCTCCGCCGACCCTGCACACGTTGATCGCCGCCTTCGAGGCAAGCC
Organism: uncultured Steroidobacteraceae bacterium; assembly: GCA_964600535.1. Taxonomy (GTDB): domain Bacteria; phylum Pseudomonadota; class Gammaproteobacteria; order Steroidobacterales; family Steroidobacteraceae; genus CADEFQ01. The sequence continues at coordinate 2,407 of CAZRLI010000292.1, forward strand.
CGAAGCCGGTGGTCGCCGCGATCCACGGCGCCTGCATGGGAGGCGGGCTCGAGCTCGCCCTCGGTTGCCACTACCGCATCGCCAGGCCCGACGCGCAGGTCGCCCTGCCCGAGGTCAAGCTCGGCCTGTTGCCCGGCGCCGGCGGCACCCAGCGACTGCCGCGCGCGCTCGGGCTCGAGGCCGCGCTCAACATGATCGTGTCGGGCAGCATCGTCCCCGCGCAGAAGCTCGCCGGGACGCCGCTCTTCGACGAGCTGGCCGAGGGCGACCTGCTCGAGTCGGCGGTGGCCTTCGCCACCCGGCTGGTCAAGGAGAAACGGCCGGCGCGGCGGGTGCGCGACACGAAGGTGCAGCATCCGAACCCGGAAGGTTTCCTGATGTTCGCGCGCAATACCGTCAAGAGCGTCGCCGGCCCCTATCCGGCGCCGCTGCGTTGCGTGGAGGCCGTGGCCGCGGCGGTCAGCCAGCCGTTCGACGAGGGCTTTGCGACCGAGCGGCGCTTCTTCCACGAGCTGCTGCTGTCGCCGGAGTCGAAGGCGCTGCGCCACATCTTCTTCGGCGAGCGCGCCGCGGCCAAGATCCCCGACGTGCCGGATACCACGCCGACCCGCCCAATCGCCGCAGCCGCCGTGATCGGCGCGGGCACGATGGGCGGCGGCAT
>CAZRLI010000293.1:0-3041 GCA_964600535.1 uncultured Steroidobacteraceae bacterium
TTCGGCGCGAGCAGCGCCATCGCGAAGGGCAGGTATTTCTGCAGCCCGGCGATGTGCGAGAAGAACAGCGCGCTCGGCGTGCCATCCTCGTTGGAGAAGATGTTCCGGCGCGTCTTGCGATCGACCACGCTCTGGTGGATGTGCATCGCGCTGCCGGGCTCCTTGGCGTGCGGCTTCGCCATGAAGGTTGCGTACATCTTGTGGCGCAGCGCCGCCTCGCGCGCGGTGCGCTTGAAGAGGAAGGCCTGGTCCGCGAGGTCGAGCGCATTGCCGTGCAGCAGGTTGATTTCCATCTGCGCGGGGCCGTCCTCGTGGATCAGCGTGTCGATCTCGATGTCCTGGTCCTCGCAGAACTGGTACATGTCGTCGAACATCGGGTCGAACTCATTGACGGCCGCGATGCTGTAGGACTGCCGTCCCGGCTCGGAGCGACCCGAGCGCCCGACCGGCGGCTTGAGCTGGTAGTCCGCATCGGCGTTGGGCTCGACGAGGTAGAACTCGAGCTCGGGGGCGACCACCGGGTCCCAGCCGCGCTGCGCGTACAGCTCGAGCACCTGCCGCAGCACGTGGCGCGGCGCCATCGTCACGCGGCGACCGTCGGCATAGAAGCAGTCGTGGATCACCTGCGCGGTCGGCTCGGCGGCCCACGGAACCCGCCGCACGGTCTTCGGGTCCGCCCGCAGCACGATGTCGATCTCGGCCGGGCTCATCGCGCCCTCGGGCTCCTCGGGGTAATCGCCCGTCACGGTCTGCAGGAAGATGCTCTCCGGCAGGCGCATGCCCTCGTCCTCGGCGAACTTCGGCGCTGGCATCACCTTGCCGCGCGCGATGCCCGCCATGTCCGGAATGATCGCCTCGACTTCGGAGATACCGTGGTCGCGGAAGAACTGCTGGATGTCACTCGCCATAAATCACCTGACCTGGGCGCGCTCCGCGCTCGCGGCACCGAATGCCGCGAACAGGGCGCGCGAGAAGGAATTGCCCATCACCTGCCACTCGGGATGCCACTGCACCGCGAGCGCGAAATGCGGCGCGCCCGCGACGCGAAACGCCTCAATCAGCCCGTCCGGCGCGCGCGCTTCGACCGCGAGGCCCGGCGCCAGCGTGCGCACGCCCTGCGCATGCAGCGAATTGACCTGCGCGCTCCCGCTGCCCGCGATCGCACGCAGCATGCCGCCGTCCACCAGCTCGACCTCGTGCGCGGGCGCGTACTGCAGCTCGAGCGGCTGCGAACTGTCCTCCCGATGGTCGAGCTTGCCCGCCTGCTCCTGCACCTTCTGCCAGAGGGAGCCGCCGTATGCGACGTTCATCTCCTGGAAACCGCGGCAGATGCCGAACACCGGCACGCCGGCTTCGACCGCGCGCGGTATGAGCGGCAGCGTGGTCGCATCGCGCTGCGGGTCGTGCTGGGTGCCCGGCTCGCTCGCCTCCCCGGCGTAATGGTGCGGCTCGACATTCGAGGGCGAGCCCGTGAACAGGATCCCGTCGACCTGCGCGAGCACCTGCCCGAGATCGAGCCGGTCGCCGAGCGAGGGGATCAGCAACGGCAGCCCGCCCGCCGCCTCCGTGACGGCCAGGATGTACTTCTCGCCCACGGCATGGAACGGATGGGCGCCGAGCATGCGGCGATCCGCCGGAATGCCGATCACAGGACGCCTCATGGCCATCGGGTTTCCCGGTCGCGTGTTTAGGATATTTATCAGCCGGCCCGTCCGGACCGGCTGAGTACGCATTAGAACACAGCGCGCGACGGGGCGTATGGTGCGTTGCAGCATTGTCATTGGAAGCCTCACTTCGGCCCCACGTCATTTGCTGACCGGCTCGCGGCCCGCATAAGCTTGCCGGCGGGCGTCCGTGACGGGTGTCCGAAATCCTAAACGAGGTCTCCATGTCGAGCGATGCGCGAGCCGAACTCCAGCGTTATCTCGAAGCGCATCCCGGAACGCGGTTTTTCGACGTGTTCCTGCACGACCTCAACACGGTGGAGCGCGGCAAGCGGCTTGACCGCAGCGGGGTCGAGACCGCCTACCGCAGCGGCATGCTGCTGCCGGGTTCGATGTTCGCCCTCGATGTCCTCGGCGGCACGGTGCAGGCCACCGGCCTCGGCTTCGACGATGGCGACGCCGACCGGCCCTGCCGCCCGATCCCGGGCACGCTGGTGCCGGTTCCCTGGCAGCCCGATGCCCTCGCCCAGCTGCAGGTGACGATGCACGAGCCCGACGGACGGGCGTTCCACGGCGACCCGCGCCATGTGCTCGCCGCGGTGCTCGAGCGCGTGACGGAGCTCGGGCTGACCCCCGTCGTCGCGATCGAGTACGAGTTCTATTTCATCGACCTCGAGCGCGGGACCGACGGGCTGCCGCAGCCGCCGCGCGGCCCGCTCACCGGCCGGCGCGAGTTCCGCACGCAGATCAATGCGATGACGGACCTCAACGAGTACTCGGCCGTGCTGGCGCAGATCGCGCGCGATTGCCATGCGCAGCAGGTGCCGGCGACCGGTGCGCTGGCGGAATACGGGCCGGGGCAGTTCGAGGTGAACCTGCAGCACCTGCCCGACGCCCTCGCCGCCTGCGACCAGGCGCTGCGCTTCAAGCGCATCGTCAAGAGCGTGGCGCGCGCGCACGGCCTCGATGCGACCTTCCTCGCCAAGCCCTATCGCGACATGGCCGGCAGCGGCCTGCACATCCACCTGAGCCTGCTCGACGACGCGGGCCGCAACCTCTTCGCCTGCGACGATCCCGTGGCCCACGCCCCGTTGCGCCACGCCGTCGCGGGGCTGCTCGCTTCGATGGCCGACGGCATGGCGATCTGCGCGCCGGGGCCGAATTCCTTCCGGCGCTTTCGCAGCGAGGCCTACGTGCCGCTCGCGCCGAACTGGTCGATCAACAACCGCGGCGCCGCCGTGCGCATCCCGGTGAGCGACGCGGCGAACCGTCGCATCGAGTACCGCCAGGCCGGCGCCGACGCAAACCCCTACCTCGTGCTCGCCTGGATGCTCGCGGGCCTGCATCACGGGCTCACGTCGCGCAGCGAGCCGCCGC
>CAZRLI010000294.1:0-3037 GCA_964600535.1 uncultured Steroidobacteraceae bacterium
TGCGCTAGACTAGACGCGATGCGAAATTCCCGGGTTTTCCTGCTCCTGTGCATGGCGTCGCTCGTGGGGCTGCCCGCCGGGAACGCCCGGGCGCAGGCCGCCGGGGAGGCCGCCCGGGCCGAGGCGGACCTGAAGGCCGTGAAGGCCGAGATCGCGAAGATCGCCTCCCAGGTCAGGCGCGATTCCGTCGATCGCAACAAGCTCACCCGCAACCTGCGGGCGGCGGAAGTGTCGGTGGCGGACGCGCGCGACGAACTCGCCCGCCTGCGGCGCGAGCGCGGCGGGCGCCTCGCCAGGCTCGCCGAACTCGCCCGCGACAAGGCGGGCCGCGAGGCGGCCCTCGGCGCCGAGCAGCGCGAGCTCGCCGCCGAGCTGCGCAGCGCCTACCTGATCGGGAGGGAGGAACCGCTCAAGCTCCTGCTGAACCAGGAAGACCCGGCGCGCGCCGGGCGCATGTTTGCCTACTACAGCTACTTCGGGCGCGCACGAGCCGGGCGGATCGCGCGCATCGAGGAGCATGTCGCCGGCATCGCCGCGCTCGAGACGCAACTGCGCGACGAGGAGGCGCGGCTTGCAACCCTCGAGACGCAACAGAAGGAGCAGCTGGCGCGGCTCGAGGCCGCGCGCGCCGAGCGCAGCGGGGCGCTGGCCGCACTCGAGGCCGAATCGCGCACGCGCGCGGCCGCACTCGAACAGCTGCGCCAGGAACAGGCCGGCCTCGAGAAGCTGGTGCGCGACCTCAAGCGCGCGCTCGACCAGTATCCGGTCGACGGCAAGGCGGCCTTTGCGAAGCTGCGCGGCAAGCTCGCGTGGCCGGTGGCCGGCAGGCTGGTCGCGAGGTTCGGCAGCGCGCGGGCCGGGGCCATCAAGTGGGACGGCGTCATGATCGCGACCGAGCGCGGTGCGCCGGTGCGCAGCATCGCCAGCGGCCGCATCGCCTACGCCGACTGGCTGCCCGGCCTCGGCCTGCTCGTGATCGTCGATCACGGCGACCACTACCTCAGCCTCTACGGTCACAACGACCAGCTCTACAAGGCCGTCGGCGAGCGCGTGGCACCCGGCGACACCATCGCGGCGGCCGGCGACAGCGGCGGCCGGAGCCGCACGGAGCTCTACTTCGAGATCCGCCGCAACGGCAAGCCCGTTGATCCGGCGCCGTGGTTCCGGGCCAGGGACCCCTGAGGCGGACCGCGCGCCGCCGACCGCCGCCCGCCTCGCTGCCCCGGTGTGACCGCCGTCACACGGAATCTGGGCATTCGCCCCCGTTTTGCGCCGGCCGGCGGCCGGCGGCCGGCGCGAGACTCATCGCCCTGGCCGTCATTTGACGAAACGCCAACTGCATCAACCCTTCGTGCACCGCCCCATGACATGGTGCGCGGCAGTTCAGGGGACAACGGGATGTCGACGACCGCGGAAAACCTGCTCTCGGGCAACTGGAGTTCGCTCGAGCCGTACGCGCAACTCGTGCGCTCGCTGATGCCGCGGGCGTCGAGCGTCGCCGTATTCGACGCCCACGCCACCCTGCGATGGTCCAACGATTCGGCCACCTGGCCCGAACTGGTGCAGGCGGTCGAGCAGTCCGCCCGGGAAGCGGCGGCGGACAGCGCGAGCGCCGGCCAGCTGCGCATCCTCGAGGGCGACGTCCCGCTCTATCTTTGCTGGCTGCGCGACGACGACTCCCGCGAACTGCTGGCGGTCGTCGCGATCCAGAGTCGGGCGAAGGGAGACGGCGACCAGCGCTCATTCTCCTTCGTGCATGCGCTGATCCGCCCGGCCCTGGAGTGCCTGCGGCGCGAGCTGGTCGCCCGCCACAGCATCGAATTCCTCACCGAGAACCTGACCGCCCGCGACCGCGACCTCGAGCTCGTCCTCGCGGTCTCGACACGCGACGGCGTGCGGCCCGGTGACGACGCCTCGGCGCTGCGCGTGATCCTCGAGAACACGGTTGCGCACCTCGGTTGCGCGCTGGCCGCGGTGCTCGTGCCCGAGAAGAGCCTGGTGCTCTTCCGCATGGCGAGCGAGAACCCGGCCGACGGCCGCTTGCTGGCGCAGACGCACCGGCACCTGCTGTCGCTCGCCCAGGTGCGCCGCGAACCGCTGATCATGAACCGCCTCGCGGGCAACTCCGCGTTCGGCACGCTGCCCTACAAGATCCTCTCCTGTTCGCTGCGCAGCGCCGCGGGCCGGCCGATCGGCATCCTCGCGCTGTTCCGCCACGAGATCGTCGACGATTTCACCGACCGCGACGCGCGGCTGGTCGACGTGCTCGCGCGCAAGGCCGCGATGATCATCGAGTCGAGCTACGATTCGATGACCGGGCTGCTGAACCGCCAGGCGTTCGAGCAGCGCGTCGGCGACATGCTGGCGCAGCCGGCGGCCGCCAGGTCCCTCGCGGTGCTCTACGTCGACGTCGACCAGTTGCACCTCGTCAACGAAAACTTCGGCATGCACGTCGGCGACCTGATGCTGTCGATGCTCGCCGACATGATGCGCCGGCGCCTGCCGCCCGGTGCCGTGCTCGCGCGCATCTCGGGCGATCGCTTCGCGATGGTGATGCCGGGCAGCCTCGAGGCGGCGCTCGAACTCGCGCATTCCTGGTGCGAAACCGCTGCGCAGCTCGCGCCGGTGCAGGGCAACGAGCGCTCGCGTGCGTCGCTCAGCATCGGCGTCGCCGAGCTCGCCAGCGGCAGTGGCGAGCTGACGCACGCCCTCGCCGCCGCGGAGACCGCCTGCAAGGCCGCGAAGGACCGCGGCCGCAACCGCGCCGAGGCCTACCAGGCCGCGGACGAGAGCGTGGTGCGGCGCTTCACCGACATCACGATCGCCGCCTCGCTGCGCGCGGCCGTGGCCGAGGACCGCCTGCGGCTCGATGCGCAGTTCATCCTGCCACTCGCGGCAGCGCACGGCCACCCGCCGCATTTCGAGTTGCTGCTGCGCATGATCGACGACGACGGCGAGACGGTCGGGCCCGACCGCTTCCTGTCCGCCGCCAACCGCTACCAGCTGATGCCGACCATCGATCGCTGGGTGATCGACC
>CAZRLI010000295.1:0-3018 GCA_964600535.1 uncultured Steroidobacteraceae bacterium
GCGTGTGGCACGAGTCGGCGTCGCCCGGCGGCGCCGACGCGCTGTTGTTCGATGCCGCCGACCTCGGCGAGCCGAACCTCGGCCATATCGTCGAAGGGCGGCTGATCCAGACTGCGCTGCATGCCTCGCTCGAGACGAGCGGCGTCACGATCGTGCCCGCGAGTGTCGAGTCGCTGTCCCTGTCCCCGGATGCGGCCGTGGTCGGGCTCGGCGAGCGGCGCCTCACGGCGCGCCTCGTGGTCGGTGCCGATGGCGGGCGGTCACGCGTGCGCGAACTCGCGGGCCTATCGGCCACGACACGCGACTACCAGCAGCAGGCGATCGTCGCGAACGTCGCGACCGCGAAACCGCACGAGGACACGGCCTGGCAACGCTTCCTCGGCCACGGGACGCTCGCATTCCTGCCGCTCGCGAACGGCCAGTGCTCGATCGTGTGGTCGGTCGGAAACGACCGCGCCGCGCAGCTACGCACGCTCTCGGTAGCCGACTTCGAGCGCGAACTCACCGCGGCGCTCGACGGTGCGCTCGGTGAAGTGCGGCTCGCAAGTGGCCGCGTGTCGATTCCGCTTGCGGCGACCCGCGCCGAGCGCTACGTACTCGAACGATGCGCGCTGATCGGCGATGCCGCCCACACCGTGCATCCGCTGGCGGGGCAGGGCGTGAATCTCGGCTTCCTCGATGCCGCGACGCTCGCCGACGTGCTGACCGAAGCGCGCGCGGAGCGCGAGGACCCGGGCGCGCTGCGGATCCTGCGCCGCTATGAGCGCCGGCGCCGCCCGCAGAACGAGCTGATGTCGCGGGCGATGAGCGGCTTCAACGATTTCCTCGCAATGGGGCAGGGCCCTGCCGCGCAGCTCGCGCGCCGCGGCATGGGGATGGTCAACCGCGCGGGCTTTGTGAAGCGATTGCTGGCCGAGCGGGCACTCGGGATCGGTGGCGAGCTGCCCTTCGCTGCGCGAAGGGGCGAACGGCGAACAGCGAACAGCGGGTAGCCAGCGCGCGCGTTGGCCAGCAAGCCGGTTGCAGTGTCTCGCCGAGGCCAGCAAGATGGTGCGGCCGACGTGTCGTCGATGAATGTGCTGTTCGGCAAGCTGCCAGGGGAATCCCATGCACCAGACCGGTCGATGCCAGTGCGGAAGCATTCAATACGAGATCTCGGGTAGTCCCAACTGGGTGGCGATTTGCCATTGCAGGGATTGCCAGCGCAGCGCCGGTGCACCGATGGTCGTATGGGCCATGTTTCCGGAATCGGCCTTCAAGGTCATTGCGGGCACGCCGAAAACCGTCAATTCATCGGGTGCTGCCATGCGCTCCTTCTGTCCCAATTGCGGCACGGGTCTCTACTACCGCAACGCCGAGAATCTGCCGGGTCTCGTCGATGTGCAGGTGTCCACTCTCGACAACCCCGGTGCGCTGCCTCCCACGGTCCAGGTCCAAACCGCCGAGCGGCAGTCCTGGGTGCCACACCTCGCCGCGCTGCCTGCGTTTGAGCGGTATCCCACGGGTCCGGGTGGGTGATAGTTGCGACGCAACGTCGGCTCCGTGACGACTGAATGTATCTTTTGTGAGATTGCACGGGGCGATGCAGCGGCCAGCATCGTCTGCGAGGATCGCCTCACCATGGCGATTCTTGACCTGCGCCAGTTCCTTCCGGGTCACACAATCGTCATCCCCCGCCGGCATTTCCACGACGTTCGCGAGCTCGATGACATGACCGGCGCAGCACTCATGCGCATGGTGTCGCGCGTCACTCGTGCAGTGGGAAAGGCCTTCCCGAACCAGGGGCTGAGCCTTTGGCACTCCATCGGCGAAGCGGCGTTTCAGGAGGTTCCGCATCTGCACATCCATGTGCACCCGCGGCTCTCTGGCGATGGCATGTTGCGCATCTACCCACGACCTCTCGGCCGTACAGATCGCTCGGTGCTCGATTCGCATGCAGCAATTCTGCGGACACATCTTGATACCCAAGACTGAGTTGTCGTGCCCGACGGCGAATGGGGGCGGTGGGCGCGCGAGCATGAGGCGCGTTCACTTCGATTCGTCACGGGTCGGGCGCAGCGCCTCGGGCGCTGTCCCCTCGCGGCCGCGGCGCTCGGCGTAATAGATAGTCAGAAGCGGAAAGGTCGCGGTCGCCTCGCTCTGCCCGCGGCCGCTCGGCGCCCTCCACGCTCCTCATCGAAGCGAACGCGCCCAGGGCCGCGCACGCCGGTCTGGCCGTACTCGTGAGGTCGGGAGGCGGACGGACAGTTCCCTGGTCGGTGCCCCGCCAGCATCCGGCCCACTCAACTGCGCGAGCACTGCGCGGACGGCCGAAACTGGGAAGCGGAGCGGGCGCTGCAGCGCGCAGCGGGCGCGGTGCGCGGTACTCGGGCGCCTTCCCTTCGGTAAGGAACGTGGAGAGCGCTGAGGCGCGGCGGTCAGAGCGAGGCGTCTGTGAGATCTCAGTCTCCGACCATCTATTACGCCGAGCGCCGCCGTGCCGAAGGGACACTCCCGCGAGGGAGTGCGCTCGACCCGAGACGCACCGAAGGGAAGGCGCCCCTTACCGCGCGTCCCATTCCGCGCGTCCCACTTCGCGCGCCCTCCACCGCACCCTCTGGTGCAATGCACTCAGCTCAACGGGATGAGGTCGATCTTCGCCGCACAAATGAAATCGTTCTCTGAGAGGCCCCGTATCGCGTGGGTAGTGAAAGTCGCGCGGCAATAGTTGTAGCCGACCTCGAGATCGGGGTGGTGGTCTTCGAGGTTCGCGATGTGCGCGAGCGCGTTCACGAAGCTCATCGTGCGGAAAAAATTGGCAAAGGCGAATTCGCGGCGGATCGACGTTGCATCGGCCGCGAGTTTCCAGTCTTCGTGAAGGCCGCTCCGCATGCGTTCCGCCTCGGTTCGCGAGAGCGGCTGCACCCCGCCCTCGCAGGGCTTGCAGTGCCGCCCGGACAGGTCGCTCACGGCGCGCTCCGGCGCGCAAAGCGGCGCTCGACATAGCGCTCGACGAGTTCCTGGAATTCCTCGGCGATG
>CAZRLI010000296.1:0-3017 GCA_964600535.1 uncultured Steroidobacteraceae bacterium
AACTTCGAGCAGGTGAACTGGATTCCGTCCTTCGTCCTGACGCCGCTCACCTATTTCGGCGGCGTGTTCTTCTCGATCTCGCTGCTGCCGCATTGGGCGCAGCAGCTGTCCTATGCGAACCCGATCCTGCACATGGTCAATGCGTTCCGCTACGGCTTCCTCGGTGCCTCCGACGTCAATGTCACGGTCGCGTTCGCGCTGATGACGTTCTTCGCGGCGCTGATGTTCGCGATCGCCGTGATCCTGATGAATCGCGGCGTCGGCATGCGCGAGTGACGGCCGCGGCCTCTCACCCCGGCATCTGCTCGAGCTCGAGCCCGCGCGTCTCGCGCACCATCCGCTGCACGAAGAAGAATGAGACGGCGGCACTGGCGGCGTAGAAGCCGTAGGTGACGACGAGGCCGACCGACGCAGCGAGCGCGGGGAAGCTGACGCTGATGGCGAAGTTCGCGATCCATTGCGCGAAGCCCGCCACGGCGAGCGCCGAGCCGCGGATCTGGTTCGGGAACATCTCGCCCAGCATCACCCACATCACCGGGCCCCAGCTGAAATTGAAGAATACGACGTAGGCGTTGGCGGCGACGAGCGCCACGAGCCCGGCGTCCGCCGAGAGCCTGAGGTTGCCGTCGACGAGCGTGGCGGTGGCGAAACTCGCCGCGACCACGGCGAGCGTCACCGCCATGCCGGCGGAGCCGATCAGCAGGATCGGCTTGCGGCCGAGCCTGTCGATGATGAACACCGTGACCAGGCAGGCGACGATCGAGAGCGATCCCGAGAGGATGTTGATCTTGAGCGCGTCGTCCTCGCTGAAGCCGACGGACTGCCAGAGCACGGCGCCGTAATAGAAGACGATGTTGATGCCGACGAGCTGCTGGAAGACGGCGAGGCCGATGCCGGCCCACACGATCGGGCGCACGCGGCCCGTCGCGCGATCGAGCAGGTCCGCGAGCCGCGGCCGGTGGTGGTCGGCCGCGAGCGAAACCCGGATCTCCTGCACCTTGCTCTCCGCCGCGGCCGCACCGAAGAGCCTCGCCAGCACATTGCGGGCGTCCGCTTCGCGACCCCTCATCACGAGGTAGCGCGGGCTTTCGGGGATGGCGAGCAGGGCGAGGAAGTAGACGGTCGCCGGTATGAACTGCATCCAGAACATCCAGCGCCAGGCCGGGTAGCCCAGCCAGGACACGGCCACCGAGCCGCCGGCGTAGTGCGCGAGCGCGTAGTTCACCACGAAAGCCCCGGTGAGGCCGGTGATGATCATGATCTGCTGCAGGCTAGACAACCGGCCGCGGATGCTGGCCGGCGTCACCTCGCTGATGTAGACGGGTGACAGTACGCTCGCGGCGCCCACTCCGATGCCGCCGACGATGCGTGCGAAGATGAACATCGCCGAGCTGCCCGCGGCCCCGGCGGCGATCGCGCTCGCGACGAACAGCACCGCGGAGATCATCATCACGCTGCGCCGCCCGATCTGGTCGGCAAGCCTGCCGGCCACGAAGGCGCCGATCGCGCAACCGATCAGGATTGCGCCGACATTGAGGCCCGTGCCGAGCTTGCTCAGGTCGAAGGCCTTGTTGAGGCCTTCCTGGGTGCCATTGATGACACCGCTGTCATATCCGAACATGAAACCACCGATCGTCGCCACTGCGACGATGGCGGCGACGAAACCCATGTTCGCGCGTGCGGCCGTCGAGTTGTCCATGCCAGTGCCCCCTCGTGATGCCTTGTTCAGAGCGGATAGTAGCGCGGCAGCAGCCATGATAGCGCGAGCCACATGATCAGCATCAGCGGCACGCCGACGCGCACGAAATCCTTGAACCGGTAGCCGCCCGCGCTGAACACCAGCAGGTTGCAGTTGTCGGCGAGCGGGGTCGCATAACCCATGTTGACGCCGAACAGCACCGCCAGCACGAATGGTTCGGGCGCGAGCCCGAGCTGCCGGGCGAGCTCGATGGCGATCGGCGTGCCGATGACCGCGGCGGCGCTGTTGGAGACGAAGTTGGCGAGCACCGCCATGAAGATCATCGTGGCGCTCAGGATGACCGGGTGTGGCAGGCTGGCGGTCGCGGCGACCAGGCCGCCCGCGAGGAATGCGGCTGCGCCGGTCTTCACCAGCGCGAGCGACAGCGCGATCGCGGCCACCGTCAGGAAGATCATCGAGGAGTCGAGCGCGCGGGTCGCATCGCGCCACTTGAGGCAGCCGGTGAACACCATCAGCAGCACGCCGACCAGTGCCGCGATGGCGACCGGTGCGATGCGCAGCGACGCCGCCAGCACGATCATCGCCATGATCGCGAGCGCAAGCGGCGCCTTGCGCGTTTCCGGCACGTCGGTCGTGGCATCGAGCACCAGCAGCTCGCCGCTGCGCTTGACGGCGGCGATCTGCGCCGCCGGGCCCTGCACGAGCAGCACGTCGCCCACGCCGAGCTGCTCGGCCTGCAGGCGCGAGACCCGCAGGCCCCAGTCGTCGCCCTCGCCGGGGCGGTGGCGTGCGAGCGCGACGAGCTGGTAGCGCTCGTCGAAGTCGACCTCGTCGAGCGTGCGCCCCGCGAGCAGCGAGCCCGGCGTCACGACGAGTTCCGCGGTCTGCTGGTCTTCCGCCTTGAGCGGGTGTTCCTCGTCGACCGGTGCATCGTCGGAGTAGAGGTCGCCGTCGATCACGCGCGCGTACTCCATCAGGTGCGCCGGGGTGTCACGCACGTGCAGGTGGTCGTCCGCCGCGAGCACGGTGTCCGGCAGTGGCACGATCGTCAGGCCCGCGCCGCGGGTCACCGCGCGGACCGTCATCGTGCCGCCCGTCCTGCGGATCACCTCGGCGAGTGTTGCACCGTCGGCCGAGCCGCCGGCCTTGATGCGCATCTGCGCGATGAACACGCGGGGCGAGGTGTCGACCACCGCCGCACCCCTGGGCAGCAGCTGCGGGGCGACCAGCCACAGGTAGAGGATGCCGATGCCGCCCGCGATCGCGGCGGGTTCGATGAAGTCGAACATGTGGAACTGCGGCACGCCGAGGCTCGCGG